>JAQXRN010000235.1 GCA_029218545.1 Bacillota bacterium
ATTTCTTCTGGTTTTGCATAAGGTGATGACTTCACTAATTGACTTACTCGATGTATATCAAATACATTAAAGTTTTCTTCTTTTCTGCTGAAGTGCGTTGGTATTTCTTTCCCAGAAAACACCATCTGCATATCCTTGTATAGTATTATCCGAATCAGCCATTTCAAGACGCTTTTCCGTCCAGACACAATATTGTTCATTCTGTTCGATGCCAATATAATGTCTTCCCAGTTTTTTTGCTGTAACTGATGTTGAACCCGATCCCAGGAATGGGTCCAAAATAACATCCCCAGGATTTGAACTTGCAAGAATAAGCTTTGCAAGCAGTTTCTCCGGTTTCTGTGTTGGATGCGCTGTATTTTCAGGCATAGACCAATATGGAATAGAGATATCGTCCCAGAAGTTTGACGGATATGTGTTTCTAAAATTCCCCTGAGCTGTTTCTTCCCAATCCTTTGGCTTTCCATCCACCTTGTAAGGAGCTATTACCTTCCTTCTTATCTTGACATCTTCTACATTAAATGTATAGGTCTTTGATTTTGTAGCAAACCAGATATCTTCCATACCGTTTTTCCAATTTGTTAGAGCACCTCTGCCTTTTTCTCTCTGCCATGTTATTCTATTCTGGAGATGGAAATGTTTTTTAAGCACTCTACCAATTGCAGGACTTGACTGCCAATCACAGCAAACGTAAATTGTTGCATTATCCTTCAGCAACGGAGCAATCAAAGATATCCAGCTTTCTGTATATTCTTCATACACATCATCTGAAGTTTTTTTGAACTTTTTGCCGTTAAAATCTTTAGCTAAATTATACGGAGGGTCCACAATCAACAGATCTATTGAATTTTCCGGAAGTAATTTTAACGTCTCAAATGTATCTCCTAATATGGTCTTATCAAGAACTTCATCCAAAGTTTTTTTCTCCGAAATAGATATACATCTTTCAAGATATTCCATGCCTTCTTCCACAGTCATATCAATTGTCTTATTTCTATCTGCCTTCATGCTTCAACCTTTCCTATCTTCTTTTCATGATTTTTTTAGCAATAAATCGGGCCGGACGGTAAATAGGTCCTTCCAGCTCCTTTTTTACTTTCTTTAACTCTTCTCTTATGGCTATATTCTGTGGACAATGCTTCTCACATTTACCGCATTCTACGCAGAGGGAGGCCTGGTGATTATGGGTTCTCTGGATATAAAAGTATTGTGATTTTATTCCGCTTTCTATGCCGGATTTTTTGTCATTGTAGCAGGTAAAGCACATAGGAATATCTACTCCCTTAGGGCACGGCATGCAGTAGCCGCAGCCTGTACATGGAACAGTTCCATTGCCAAGAATTAATTTTCGTACCCCCTCAAACATCGCAAAATCATCTTGTGTAAGTTCATTGGGTTTAGCTTCTGATGCAATCCTAATATTTTCTTCAAGCATTTCCATTGTATTCATGCCAGAAAGCACAGTAACTACAGCAGGATGATTCCATACCCAGCGCAATGCCCATTCTGCAGGGGATCTTTTTATTGGAGCTTTTTCAAAAATCTTCAGAGCCTCCTTTGGTAGCTTGTTAGCCAGCTTACCACCACGCAACGGCTCCATGATAAATACAGGAAGCCCTTTAGAAGCCGCATATTCAAGTCCTGCTATACCAGCCTGATTATTTTCGTCAAGGTAGTTAAACTGAATCATGCAGAAATCCCATTCATATACATCCACTAACTCTTTAAATTCCTTCAAACCACCATGATAAGAAAAACCAAGATTCCTTATTTGTCCGCTTTCCTTTTTTTCGTTAATAAAGTCAAGGATTCCAAGATTACACGCCCTTTCCCATTCATTAACATCAGGAATCATGTGCATCAGATAATAATCGATATAATCTGTCTGCAGGCGTTTTAACTGTGTGTTAAACATCTGGTTGAAACCTTCAGTTTTGGTTATCAGGTAAGTTGGCATTTTGGTGGCAATATTTACTTTTTGACGAAGACCTAATTTTTGCAGTGCTCTTCCAAGACGTTCTTCATTCTTTGGATAAGCATATGCTGTGTCAAAGTAATTAACACCATTTTCTATTGCATAAGAGAGTTGTCTTTCGACCTCCTTATCATCTCTGTCAAATCGCATACAGCCAAATGCAAGCTGTGAAAGCTGTTCTTTGTTGCGTATGTTAGTTCTATATATCATCCTGTCTCCTAAATTTTGCCTTAGTAACAATAATGTTTATATATTATACTAGAGTTTTTCTCCCTCAGCCTTAAGCTCTGCTATAGCCTCAGCATTTTTAGCCAAGTCATCCTTTGCAGAGGCATAATAGTCTTTGTGGAAAAGAATATCCCATGCCAGGTATTCAGCAATACATCTGAACTGTCCTCTAATCAATGCATATTGTTCTTCTTCAACTGGTGAACCACCTACAATGATAATACCAATCTTCTTATTACGAAGCTGCATACCCTTGCAGTAAAATTTGTCTAATATCATCTTCATCTGAGCAGTAATTCCCCACCAGTATACAGGTGAAACAAACACTATCATATCTGCGTTTACAGCTTTATCAGTAATCATATTAGAATCGTCTTTGGCAACACATCCTTTATTACACTCGCAAGCACCACAGGCCATGCATGGACTTACATTAAGCTTATATGTATCAACAATCTCAACATCATGCTTTGCCTTTGCACCTTCTGCAAATGCGTTAATAGCTGTTACTGAATTTCCCTTTCGTGGGCTACCGTTTAATACTAGAATTTTCATGTTATCTTTCGCCTCTCTAATTATAAATATAGATATGTG
>JAQXRN010000236.1 GCA_029218545.1 Bacillota bacterium
CTTTAAAAATTCTCCGGGGGTTATATTTTGTGGAGCATTTATATTTGGGGCCTCGTTAATAATGTCTCATTATAGTTGTATCCTCCTCTGTATAACTAGTGCGCTCATAAGTGTATAACCATTACACCTCCTTTCTCACAAATAAACCCCTTTTTGTCGAGGCCCTAACCATAACAAAACTATAGATTTGCCATAATAAAACTATGAAAGGAGTAGATAAAGATGGCGAAAGTCAAAACAACTGGTTCATCTACTTCTACTAAAAAAAGTAGACCAGCTATATCTCCGGAAGCTAGAGAAAATCAGTTGATTTCTTTGGCTGTTGATTTAGCAGAGCAGCAGCTTAGAGACGGTACCGCATCTTCTCAAGTAATTACGCACTATCTAAAACTTGGAACGACAAGAGAACGTCTTGAAAAAGAGAAACTAGAAGAGGAGAATAAATTGCTAAAAGCAAAAACAGAAAATCTTCAATCTCAAAAGCGAGTTGAAGATCTTTACACGAAAGCTCTTAATGCTATGCGCAAGTACGCTGGTCAAGGTGATGAAGATGACTACGAATATTAGAACTTACTCAGAATTGATAAAGCTTCCAACTTTCGAAGAACGATTTCAATATTTAAAACTTGAAGGTAGAGTTGGAGAAGAAACATTTGGATCAAAAAGATATTTGAATCAAATTCTTTATAAAACTGATAAATGGTTATCGACAAGAGATAAAGCAATAGTAAGAGATAATGGATGTGACTTAGGAATTTCAGATCGAAAGATTGAAGGAATTATTACAGTTCATCACATTGATCCGATAACGATTGAAGATGCGCTTAATGAAAATCCAAAAGTTTATGATCTAGAAAATCTTATCACAATTGCGTATATGACACATAAAGCAGTTCACTATGGAAATGAAGATCTACTGATCAAAGATCCAATTAAAAGAACTATGTATGATACTTGTCCATGGAAACAAGTAAGGAGGTAAATTATGAACGAAAACAATAATTCTCTTATTGACGAAAAACTTTACTATGTAGCGGAAGACGGAACTGAACTTCCTTTGAAAGAAAATATTTCTGAACTTTCTGATCTGAAAGATTACAATTCAGAAGATTGTATTTCGGAAGAAATCGTAGAAGAGGATACAAGTGCATCAGAAACAATTATTGGTATTATTGATAATTGCATAAAACTTAGAGTCAGAGAAGAAGCTTCTATTAATTCAGAAGTAATTGCAGAATTGGAAGCAGGTAAGATCGTTCTGATTAACGAAGAAGATTCGACAGATGAATTTTATAGTGTTTACACAGAAGCTGGTATAAAAGGATTCTGTATGAAGAAATTTGTAAAGATCAATAAATAAGGAGATACGATATGGATAGCATATTAACATCTATTAAAAAGCTTTTAGGTATTCCAGAAGAATATACTGCATTTGATGCGGATCTGTTAATCCATATCAATTCAGTGCTCGCAATTTTAACACAAATGGGAATCGGACCTAGTAATGGTTTTATTATAGCTGATAATTATGCAAAGTGGTCTGATTTTATTCCAGATAATAATTTAACATTAGAAAGTGTGAAATCTTACATATATCTCAAAGTAAAAATTTTGTTTGATCCACCTGATCGAACTAATGTATTAGAATCTACAAATAGAATGATACGTGAACTTGAATGGAGACTATATGTAGAAGCTGAAGCATTGAAAGAGAAAAACAATGATGTATAAATAATTACACTAAATGGGAAAGGAGATATTCGTATGCCTCATCAACATCCTGTAACAGATATGGACAAACATTTTACCATAAACAATGTTACAAGAGAAATAACTAATTTGTCTTCAAAAATAATTCTAATGCAATACGATCATAATTCGGAGTGTTTTTCTTTCGAAATGCCAAGATATGTAGAAAATCATGACATGATGCTTTGCGATAGAGTGGAGATTAATTATATAAACACAAGCGGTAATAGAAACAAACAGAATTGTGGTATTTATGAAGTTAAAGACATGCAGATCTGTGAAAACGATGACAATCTTATAGAATTCACATGGTTAGTATCTGACAATGCTACTTTATATGAAGGCGGATTGAGTTTCTTAATCATGTTTGCATGTACCGGAGAATATGGAGAAACGGTATATAGATGGCATACAGATATAAATTCTTCAATCGCCATTTCAAAAGGAATAGATAACAGTGATGTAATAACAGAAGTATTTCCAGATATTTTAGCACAGTGGAGAGAAGAAGTATTCGGAAAAAATTTTGCATATGAAGCTGCAAAAGATAATGGTTTTGAAGGTACTATAACAGAATGGTTGGAATCTATGAGAGGACCTAAAGGAGATATAGGTATATTTGTAGGACCTATAAAACCTGAGGCACCATATATATGGTTCGATACATCTGTAAACGGTGACGAGAGTGAAGAATCTGTATTATTATCAAGCAGGGTTGATATTGAATCGCAGATTGGAGGTATACTAAATGCTTCTTACTGATTATTTAACTGAAATAGCAGATGCTATAAGAATTAAAGACGGAACTACAGAACTAATTAATGCTGATGATTTTGCACAAAGAATTTTAGATATACCAGTTAATAAAGTATCACAGTCTGGATTAAGCTTTACTGCTTGTGAAAAGATAAATGAAGATTGGCAGTTTAAATTAATCACAAGTTCTCCAACTTATAATGGATATGATAGTGAGGCAGCTCAGTCTGCCTTATCAGGCAATGATTTTATCAGCGTTAATCTACCTCATGATTGGAGCATTTATAATGATTTTAATAATACTTCAAAAGCAACTTACGAGGGTGGTTACCTTGATGGAGGAGATGCATGGTATAAAAAGACATTAACAATAACCGACGATACCACCGATAATAGATACTTCTTGTATTTCGAAGGTGTTTATATGGAATCTGATGTTATTGTTAATGGTACTCACCTTATTGCTCATAAACATGGGTATACAAATTTCATTGTAGAGATAACCGATGTTATTAGACTTAATGAAGCTAATGAAATATTGGTATATGTTAAGAATAGACAGCCGTCATCTCGTTGGTATTCTGGAAGCGGTATCTATCGCGATGTGTTCTTGCTGAAATCTGGTAAAGTTGGATTTAAACAACAAAGTATTAAGGTGACAACACCTAATCTTGAAGCAGAACATAAACTCGGATATTGTAATACGAATGTGGAGTATGTTGTTGAAAACACCACTGATAAAACTTCTACCGTGACTGTGGAAGCTATTATAAAGTATTTTGGAATGGAAATTCTTAAGAAGTCATTTGCGGTTTCTATTGATGCAAATTCTGAAGTCACTAAGGAATTTACTGCTTTGGTTTCCGACCCTAAGTTATGGGATGAATATGATGGACAATATTATACATTAACTTTAAATATGTATAATCTAGATGATAAAGCTATTTCAAGTTCTGAAACATATTATGGGTACAGATATTTCAAATTTGATCCAAACACTGGTTTTTGGTTAAACGGTAAAAATATAAAGTTACGTGGTGCTTGTATGCATCATGATTTGGGATGTCTTGGTGCGGAAGTCAATCAATCTGCTATTGACAGACAAATCTTAAAGTTAAAAAATGCCGGATTTAATGCTATACGATTAACTCATAATCCTTCTTGTGCTGAATTCACAAATGCTTGTATGCGTATGGGCATTATGTGTATAGAAGAAGCATTTGACTGTTGGACACTTAAGAAGAAAATATATGATTATGCAAGATTCTTTTTAGAATATGCTGAATCAGATATAAAGTCTATGGTTAAAAGAAGTCTTAATAATCCTTGTGTGATAGCATGGTCTCTGGGAAACGAGATTTATGACACTAGAAGTGATAATTCATCAAAAGTTTTACAAGACCCTATAATTACTGTAAAAAATCTTAGAAATTGGGTTAGAGAAATTGATACAACAAGACCTTGCACAATGGGTGAAAACGGTATTTTTGATTCTACTGCACAGTTGGTCGCAGATGTACTGGATGTTCAAGGATTCAATTATGGCAATTCACATTTATCAATGCACAACACTTATCCAGATTGGTGTATATACAGTTCAGAAACAACATCTGCGATAAGTTCAAGATGCGTGTATGAAAGAGACGATACTAACTATCAATGCTCTTCATATGACGATGATAAAGTTTCTTGGGGCGACTATGCTTATAATCAGATAAATAAAACTATGAGCAACGATTACATATCTGGCATGTTTATATGGACTGGATGGGATTATATAGGGGAACCTAGCCCATTTAATAAATACCCATGTCGTTCTAGCTATTTCGGAATAATTGATATTGCGGGATTTCCAAAAGATTCTTATTACCTCTATCAATCAATGTGGACAGATAAGCCTATGTGTCATATTGTTCCTATGGATTGGAGTAAATGGACTGTTGGAAAAGAAGTTAATGTTATGGTTTATAGTAATGCATCATATGTAAAGATGTATCTCAATGGAGAATTGGTTGGGACTTACAATAATAAAAATATATCTGACGCAACGAGTAAAGGAAGTTTTTATGGTACTATTCCATTTCAAAAAGGTAGGCTAGTTGCAAATGCTTATGATACAAATGACAATCTTATTGCACAAGATGTTATTTATACAGCAGATGTTGCAAATAAGCTATCTCTTAAATCAGAAAAACTTTATTATAAAGATTCTGATGATTTGTTATTTGTAGAGGTTGATGTATGCGATAAATATAACAATGTATGTACTTTTGCAAATAATACTATAAGTGTAGAAGTTCAAAATGGAGTAGTAATAGGTTTAGATAATGGAGATGCTACATCAGTATTACCATATCGTTCGTCTACTAAACCTGTATTTCATGGTAAGTTAGTTTGCGTAGTTAAACCTAATAATAATGTTAATAATGTTACAATAACCGCAAAATCAGATGGTTTAATTGACGGTAGTATAACTGTAAATAAATCTGATATGACAGTTTATACAAAAGAAGAAAAAGTTTTCATTGATGCTACAGAATTTTACGAGTTTATAGGTACTGAATATCCTTGTGAGTCTATTAGTTTAAATGCGTCTAGTGTAACCTTCACTTCCGAATCTTCAACTTACCAATTGATTCCAACTGTAACACCAGATAATTGCACAGATATAATTTCTTACGAAACAAGTAATAATTCTGTTGCAATAGTTGATAATAATGGATTAATTACTTCAGTAAACGATGGTAATTGTGAAATTATAGTTACCTGCGGCTCTCAAACCGCAATATGCTCTGTAATTGTAGAAAATGTATCAGTAGATTGTGACACCATTACCTTAAGCGAAACTTCAATCACACTGACAGATAAATCACAACATGATATCACCGCTACTATAACACCGGAAAATTGCACATATGAGGTATCTTGGAGTTCTGAAGACGATAGTGTGGTTACTATTGATAATGGTGGACATATGACCGCCGTTGCAGATGGAACTACTAATATTATAGCTACTTGTGGTTCTAAGAGTGCATCATGCTCTGTTATCGTGTCTTTGAAAAATCAGCCTGCATCCGATTGGACGGTTGAGTGGAATGGCGAAACAGATTCGTTACCAGTTGGAATGACAGCTAATGAAAATTGTATATTCGTTTTGAATGATACCACTGGAAAATATGAGTTGACTACTCCTGAAAGTGCTACTGAAGCAAAAGTACTGATTGATGACTCTGTTGGAAAGGGTATCTTAGAAGTTGAGTTTGAGTCTTCTAATTTTAAAACCGGAAGTGGTTGGCATAACGGATTAACATTATGTGTAGTAAGTGGATATCGACAAGTTTTATATACAGATATGTCTGCGAGTCCAAATGAAAGAAATGTATTATTCATTAACAAATATACCGGTAAAACTACCGTATCATTAAATACGGGTGAAACGTATAAATTAAGACTGGATAATACAGCGTATAATGAGCCTGGAGTATACAAAGGTGTGGATGCATACGTGAACGATGAGTTGATTTATAGCGACAGTGAAACATTTGGTACTGACTCTAAGACTGTATCTTCTAACGTATGGACAACATCAGCCGATTCACGTATCAAAGCAATCCGTTACAAGAAAATAACTGAATAATTTTTTATTGTCCTGATAAAAGAACCGTTTTATTTGGAAAGAGTCTTGTGACTATTATAGCTGCAAGACTCTTCTAATGTATTCTATTGCGGCAACCGAGGTTTAATGCCGGAATAATTAATGGGTGGAAATCTTCAGATGAAGGTACGACATGGGAACAAGTAACAACCAATGTCAATGTTTATTCATCAGGAGTTCCAACTAATAAAAGGCCAAATAGTGGAAACGGTTATGGATTTAGTAGCACATGGGGTGATAAATACACATTCATAGAAACAAGTGGAAACTTTACTATCGAAATTTAATAAGGAGTATATATTATATGGAAATAGAAAAAATCGGTGTGTTTAGATCAGTTGATGCCGAAGGAAATGAATATGCACTCTATCCGATAACAAAAACAGAAGCTGTTGATGATTTTTACGAAGCAGTTATTAATACATCTGGTAAAAAAAATATCGAAATTAGACGAATTCCGGATGCTATAAGAGAAGAAGACGGTGTTGGATTAGCTAGAGTTATTGTTGAAATAAATGTTCCAGATGGAATGACTGTAGAAGAATTTGGTTTTCTTTATATTTCTTCTCCTACTGAGAGAATAGATGTATGTTTAGGAAAACTTACATTAGAAAACGTAGGTTTAGAGTTTAACGGAGGAACAGTTAAGAAGGTTCAAGCTACAGACCTTACAAAAAAAGCACTTGGCCAAAACATAACAGAAAGAGAAGTAGGATTTTCTATACGAGGATACATGAAACTTTTGACAGAAGATCAGAAAGAAATAGTTGTATACTCTGATTCTATTGTTGGCAATTATGGAGATGGGTTTGGTGGAGCACCAGAAGTACCAGAATTACCAAATAATCTTTTATACATTGTCTCATTTGATTCATCCACAGGAACATTGACCACAAAGTCTGCTGATTATACGGGGTGATAATATGTCAACTGTAAACGGAACAAATCTTAAAAAGATGACTTATAATGGTCAGAAAGTTAAAAAATGGATACATAATGGTGTAAAGGTCTGGAGTGGTGCTACTGTTGTATATTATTATCATGGTTCAACTCATTTAGGAACGAAAGAAGTAGATGAAGGAGAAGATGTATTAAGACCTTCTGGTATATCAACTGCAATAAGTGGTTACACAATGATCGGATGGGCTACATCAAATTCCGAAAGCAGTATAGTAACATCATTGAAAGCTTCTGGCGAAGCAATGACACTATATGCGATATATCTTCCAAATTCGTACACAGCTGTCAGTGCGTCACATAGCCTTGGTCTTGGTAGTAGTATTAGCAAACAAGATACTAAGTATATTTCTGGAAGCCTATTCTGTAGTTCAGGCTTAAATGACGGTTATGTAAGTCCTGGTACTACCTCAGCTAGTGCTAGTTGGACTATTAATCTTAATAGATATCGCTCTGTTACGATTACTGCACAGACATATGAATCTTCTTATGGAAGCCATTCTTATTCTCTTACATGGGATGGCTCTGCTGTTACTCAAGATAGTAATGCAGTTACTACGAGAACATATAGTTCAAATGGAACTCACACATTTGTTTCTACGGCTACCATGTATAATGGTTACTGTGCGATAGGTCTCGGTATTACAAGTGCTGTATTTAGTAATCCTAAACCTTGGGTTTAAAAAAATCTAAAGAAAGGAAAAAATCTAATGGACATAACTGCAATAGTTGTTGCAATTATCGGTAGTGGAATATTAAATACAATATTAAACTACTTTATTGCGACCAGCGAAAAAAAGAATAAAGATAATTGTAATATTCAGCAGGCACTTCGTTTAATAATGAAAGATCGCCTTCGTTTTTTGTGTGCAGAATACATTCAACAGGGATGGATCTATGAAGACGAGCTTGAAGATATTATTGTAATGCATGATTTGTATCATAACGATCTTCACGGAAACGGATTCCTGGATGAAGTAATGGAGAGAGTCAAAAATCTTGAGATCAGAGTAAACGGGAGGTGAAATTAATGCAGGAAGAAATCAAAATGGATACTAATGAACTTTCTCATCATGGCATTCTTGGTCAAAGATGGGGAGTTAGACGTACGCCTGCCCAACTCGGACATAAGCCTTCTGCAAAGAGTAAGATTTCTTTTGCCGGATTTCGTAAGGGAAAGCCAAATAATAAGTCTGATAATAAAGAAGACGAAAACAAAAAAAGTAGCAAACCAAAAAAGAAATCTATCAATGAAATGTCAGATGACGAACTCAGAAACAAGATCAATCGTCTTGAACTGGAAAGACAATATTATGATAAAGAACGTCAAGTAGCTGCTTTCAATCCTAAAAAAGTTTCAGTAGGTAAACGTTTCGCGCAGCATGTAGGTAGTCAAGTATTAAAGCCAGCATTAACGAATGTTGGAAAGCAGTACTTAGAAAAAATGTTAAAGGATAAAATGGGTCTTAATGAAAAGAAAGCAGAAGATCCTTTAGCATCTCTTAAAAAAGAAGCTGAAATGTACGAAAACAGACGAAAAATAGAAGAGAGTAAAAAATATTTCGCTGAACAAGAAAAAAAGATTACACAAGAAAGACAGAAAGCGGAAAGTGAAGCTTCAGCAGCAAAACAAGCAGCAAAAGAAGAAAAACGAGCAGCAAAAGAACAAGCAGCAGTTGAAGCTCTTATTCATAAAGTTGAAAAAGAGCAAATAAGATCAATTAAACAAACTGAGAAAGAAAGACAAAAAGCCGTAAAAGAAGCATCAAAATCGAATTCGTTTGATTGGGATGTTGCGCTTCATACTCCAGTAGAAAGTGTGCGAGGAAAAGATTACGAAAATATGCTTTCTAAAAATGAAGAAGATTTTCTTAAGCGGTTTAAGAAGTAGGTGACTGCATGGCGTTATCAAATACTGCTACGCCTCGCTATTATGGAATGTTTCGTGATGCAGTATTAAGAGGTGAAATACCTGTAAATGAAAAAGTTTCTATGCAAATGAATCGAATAGATCGTTTCATAGATAATCCAAATTACTGGTATGATGATCAGGCAGTAGAAGGTTTTATAGAATATTGTGAAAGCGAATTGACTTTAACTGATGGAAGCGATCTACATCTTTTGGACAGTTTTAAACTATGGGCCGAAGATGTATTTGGTTGGTATTATTTTGTCGAGATGAGTGTATACGAACCACTTCCGGATGGTCATGGTGGACATTATGTTCGCAAACGTATTAGAAAACGTCTTATAAATAAGCAATATCTAATCGTTGGACGAGGAGCTGCTAAATCTATGTATGCTTCCTGTATACAAAGTTACTTCCTAAATATCGATACTTCTACAACTGAACAGATCACGACTGCGCCCACAATGAAACAAGCCGAAGAGGTAATGTCTCCTATTAGAACATCTATTACAAGAGCTAGAGGTCCTTTGTTCGAATTCTTAACTGAAGGTTCGCTACAAAACACAACAGGTTCAAAAGCTGATCGTGTAAAGTTAGCTTCTACTAAAAAAGGAATTCAGAATTTTTTAACAGGTTCGTTGATCGAAATTAGACCAATGACAATTGATAAGATCCAAGGATCAAGAGCAAAGATCTGGACAATAGACGAATGGCTTTCCGGAGATGTAAGAGAAGACGTTGTTGGCGCTGCTGAACAAGGTGCTTCTAAGAATGATGATTACTTCATTCTATGTATTAGTTCTGAAGGTACTGTCCGTAACGGAAGCGGCGATACAATCAAAATGGAGTTAGATAACATCTTAAAAGGTGATTACATTAACGATCACGTTTCTATCTGGTGGTATAAACTCGATTCTATTGATGAAGTCGGCGATCCGGATATGTGGTTAAAAGCTAACCCTAATCTTGGAAAAACAGTTAGTTATGAAACGTATCAATTAGAAGTAGAAAGAGCTGAAAACAATCCTGCTACTAGAAATGATACATTAGCAAAACGTTTTGGAATACCTATGGAAGGTTACACTTACTATTTCACATATGAAGAAACTCTTCCTCAAGAGAGAAAAAGAGATTATTGGAATATGGCTTGCGCTTTAGGCGGTGACCTTTCCCAAGGAGATGACTTCTGTTCATTCACTTTCTTGTTCCCATTACCAAAAGAATGTTTTGGAATAAAAACTAGAAATTACATAACAGAAACAACAATGATGAAACTTCCAGCAGCTCTTCGATACAAATACGATCAATTTGTAAAAGAAGGAAGTCTAATTGTAATGCCTGGTACTGTATTAGATATGATGGACGTTTATGACGATCTTGATAATCATATAGCAAATTCAAATTATGATGTTCGTTGTTTTGGGTACGATCCATACAATGCTAGAGAATTTGTTGAACGATGGGAAAGAGAGAATGGATCATTCGGTGTTGAAAAAGTTATTCAGGGCGCGAAGACAGAATCTGTTCCTTTAGGTGAACTTAAAAAGTTATCAGAAGAGAGATTACTTCTCTTTGATGAAAAGATTATGTCATTTGCTATGGGTAACTGTATCGTAATGGAAGATACCAATGGTAATCGTAAACTTCTTAAGTTGCGATATGAAGCAAAAATTGACCCAGTAGCTTCTATGATGGATGCTTTTATAGCGTATAAATTGAATCGAGAAGCTTTTGAGTAAAATAACTAAGCAATTGTCTGAATAAGGAGGAACTATTAATGGAAATGCCAACAATTGGCTCCAGGTTTAAAAAAGCTTGGAACGCATTTATCAGTAGTCGAGATCCTACTTTCGATTACATGAATTCCGGTCCAAGTTATTACAGCCGTCCTGATAGACCAATACCAACTAGAGGTAATGATCGTAGTATTGTCACTTCTGTATTTAATAGAATGGCTTTGGATGTTGCAGCTACAACAATAGTACATTGTAGATTAAACGAAGAAGGAAACTATGAATCTGATATGGATAGTTTTCTTAATGAATGTTTAACACTTAGT
>JAQXRN010000237.1 GCA_029218545.1 Bacillota bacterium
CTTCAGAAAGAATACTTCAACACTCCTGGTAAGTACTATTTAGCAGACGTTGAAGCTAAAAAAGCAAAAAAGGCTAACAAAGCCGCATAATAATAGTAAATAATAAATATTAATCTTATTATTAGACATTAAAGATTCCACAAATCACTATCGACAGGCATTGACAATAGGTTTTCTTTAATATGAACGTAACAAAAGAGCGACCGCTTCGGCGGTCGCTCTTTTGACTGTATGACGGCGACACAGTCCTTCGTTTCTCCCAGAATGTTTTGCGCGCGGATAAAAGGAGAAGAAATTAAAGGAGGGGTCTCCCAGACCGCCGAAAACTCTAGGCTAGGGAGAACTGTTGGCGAGGGATTCTCCTGACTAAGCAAATTTGATGGGGCTAGGGAGAACTGTTGGCGAGGGATTCTCCTCAATCAACACAAACCAAGGAACTAGGGAGAGTTATCAAGAGCCCCTTCTCCCTGATATACGAGAGACTTAACGCTTAGGAGAACCTTGGAGTTGTGTTTCTCCAAAAACAACTCAAACAATACGGGAAGGTGAACTCTTGCGGTGTGGTTCTCCCAAACAATTCATTTACTTTTGTCTGAGAGAAAAATTCAGCCGACAGTTCTCCTAATCGAAGGCATATGGATAGTACAGGGAGAAGAAACGCAAAAAAATTCTCCGAAATCTAAATAAAATAAAGATTTCGGAGAATCTAATCCAATCCAATGTAAATTTGTTTTCTGTCGAACGAGCCAGAGCTCTTAGAAACCCATTGCTACTATTTTCTAACTTCGCAGATATAGCTTAATTTGAATGTTCCGTTTAATTCTAACAACTCTTCTATTGCATCTTTATCAGCCAGTGAATATAAGTCCTTAGCTGAAGATACAATACCAAAGAATGAACTTAAGTTTGTAGCTGGTTCAGGCTGGAATTCCTCAACGGCAATATCACCTAAATCATAATCGGCCTTAATAGCTTCAATTGTTTCTTCATATGTACCAATACTGTCAATTAGACCATTATCCAAAGCCTGCTTTGCGGAATAGATTCTTCCGTCGGCCAAAGCTTTAACTTCTTCAGTGGTCATGCCTCTACCTTCAGAAATAATTCCAACAAACTGTTCATAAGCTTCATCTACAAGGCTCTGGAAAATTGCTCTTTCATCGTCACTCATTCCATCGGTGCTACTTCCCATAGCTTTATGTTCGCCGGCTGTGATGGTTGTGGTTTTGATGCCGAGCTTATCCAAAAGGCCGCTGATGTCATAAAAGCTTCCCATGGTAACGCCTAAAGAACCGGTCCAGCAGTTTCTGTTAGCAAAGATTTTATCGGAAGATGCTGAAATATAGTATCCTCCGGAAGTTGCCTGAGACTGCATTGAAGTGTAGACAGGTCTGCCTGTTACTTCCTGATACTCTCTAATCTTCAGGTAAAGCTCATCTGATGCGAAAACGCTACCTCCGGGAGTATTAACATAGAGAATCATTCCTTTGTTCTCTCCATCTGCAATCATGGCATCGATAGCATTTAGAAGATACTGATGGTTGTATGTATCTCCACCGCTTTCATCGATGGTTCCTTCCACATGAACAGTTCCGATATAATCGTGACCGAAACCTGTGGATACAGTGTTGTCGCTACCGAAGTCTGGAATAATATTGCTGCAGGCTGTAGCCACAAACATAACTCCTATTACTACGGCAGCGATTATTATAAGTGCTTTTATCCATGTAGGGATTTTCTTGCGGCGTGGCGCGTAAGCTGTACCGGATGCCCCTTGATCAGGTTCGGAAGAAAACTGCCCGTTGGAGTAGTATTGCACCTGTTTCTGATCTTTGTCAAAATTGTCCAATATAAAGACCTCCTTTTGTGCTGAAAATAAAATTCATTATTGTCATTGTAACACGAAGAAGTTTTTTTTCATAGTTCAAATTTGACATTCTGCTGAAGCTCGTGATAAACTCAAAATCATGGAAAAGCAAGGTTCGTGATAACTCATAATAATTTGGAGAAGACATTTGAAAAAATACGATACGATAATTGTAGGCGCTGGAGCAGCCGGTTTGTACTGCGGCTGTGCACTTTCAGGCGGAAAAAACTTAATACTGGAAAAGGGCAAGCGCCCAGGCCTCAAGCTACTTATGTCGGGCAGCGGCCAATGCAATGTGACTCATGGAGGCTCCATAAAGGAATTCCTCGCCTGCTACGGCGATAAGGGCAGATCTATCAGAACATGCCTGCAGAAGCACAACAATCTGGAACTCTGCAGATTTCTGCAAGGTTTAGGGGTTCCCACCGTGGAAAGGGATGACGGAAAGATTTTTCCCAAGTCCATGAAAGCACAGGATATTCTCAATGCACTACTTGAAAATCAGAATGGGGAAATAATATACGAATCCGAGGTGACAGAAGTTGAATACCTCGGTCAGGAGGAAGGCTATCATCTGAAGGCAAGGGCAGGTGATTTTTTTGCAAAAAATCTTGTAATTGCTACCGGTGGAGCATCTTTTCCCACTACCGGTTCCGACGGTAAACTTGCCAGAACCGTTTCCGCATCTCTTGGAATCCCTATGGAGGACCTGAAGCCATCGCTCACACCTGTATTTGTTGAAAACTATTGCTACGGCGAGCTGAGCGGAATCAGTTTCAGGGATGTGGCTATTATGGTTAGCGGCCACAGGGCTGTAGGTGATCTGCTGTTTACCTTTAAGAATTTTTCGGGGCCGGTTATTATCAACAACTCAAGATACATGAAGACCGGAGATGTCCTTGAGATAAATTTTGTCTGGCCAAGAAGCCGGCAGGAACTGCTTGCAGAGATGAAGAAAGATTTCCCGGGAAATGGTCAGTCCCTTGTCAATTACATGTCGGACACACTTGATCTTCCTAAACGGTTTGCCAAGGCGGTTGCCGAGATGACAGGGCTTGACTGCCGCAAGGTTTCTCAGTTTACGGGTGATGAAATGAAGGATGTCTGCGCTCTTTTGACTGGTCAGAGGTTTACGGTTTCCGGGCTTGCGGGGTTTAAGGAAGCTATGGCTACGGCTGGGGGCATAAAACTTTCTTCTGTAAGCACAAAAACCATGGAATCCAAGGATTATCCGGGGCTTTATTTTATCGGCGAAGTGCTAGACGTTGACGGAGATACAGGCGGATATAACCTTCAGTTTGCTTATTCTTCTGCTATGGTGGCAGCGGACAGCATCAATTGGAAGCAGCAAAAATAAAAAAACACATCTTTCAAGTAAAAATACTTGACACCCTCTCCTCGCCGTGCTATACTTGGTGAGTATGATGCGAAGAAGACTGTGTCATACTGAGAAAAGGAGCGCTAAATGGTAGATGCGATAGCAAAAGCGAGCCTTCTATATGACTTTTATGGAGCACTGCTGACTGAAAAGCAGAGACAGGTGATGGCTCTTTACCATGAAGAAAACCTTTCATTATCTGAGATAGCTCAGGAATATGGAATTTCAAGGCAGGCCGTTCACGATACTCTAAAAAAGGCAGAACAGGCTCTTGAAGATTACGAAAACAAGTTAAACCTTATAGATAAATTAGTCAAAACAGAGGAAGCTATAGCAAAAATTGATCAGGAAATTGACAGTCTTACAGCTCAGGCTTCAGCCACAAAGGACATGGGCACTGTCGAGGGACTAAACAGGATTAAGTCCATCATCGACAGCTTGGAGGGATAAATGGCATTTGAATCATTATCAGAAAAACTTCAAAACACCTTTAAGAAATTAAAGGGCAAGGGCGTATTGACAGAGAGCGATATCAATGACGCAATGCGCGAAGTTAAGCTGGCTCTTCTTGAGGCGGATGTTAACTTTAAGGTTGTTAAGGAATTTGTGGCCGATGTCAAAGAAAAGTGCATGGGTCAGGAGGTACTGGCAAGCCTTACTCCGGGTCAGCAGGTTATTAAGATTGTTAACGACCAGCTTACTGAGCTCATGGGAGGAACAGGAAGCAAGCTTACTTATTCACCAAGCGGATTTACGGTGCTGCTGATGGTGGGTCTTCAGGGTACAGGTAAGACAACCACCTGCGGAAAGCTTGCAAATTACCTAAAGAAAAACGGCAAAAAGCCTATGCTTTGTGCCTGCGACATATATAGACCGGCAGCTATCGACCAGCTTGAAGTGGTCGGTAAGACTGTAGATGTTCCGGTTTACGTAGACAGAGACAACAAGTGTGCCGAAGATATTGCTACTAAGGCGCGCAAGGAAGCCGAAATTAAAGGCTATGATGTTCTGATTGTCGATACTGCAGGTCGTCTGCAAATCGATGAAGAACTGATGGAAGAGCTGGCAAGAGTCAAGAAGGCGGTTAAGCCTCATGAGATTCTTCTGGTTGTAGACGCCCTGACTGGTCAGGATGCTGTTAATGCTGCAGAAGGCTTTAACGATAAGCTTGGCATTGATGGAATCATCATGACTAAGATGGACGGTGACTCGAGAGGTGGTGCAGCCCTTTCCGCAAAGAAGGTAACAGGCAAACCTGTTAAGTTCATCGGTATGGGAGAAAAATTCGATGCACTGGAACCTTTCCACCCTGATAGAATGGCAAGCAGAATCCTGGGAATGGGAGATATGCTTTCATTAATAGAAAAAGCACAGGAAAGCTATGATGAAGAGCAGGCGGCTAAGCTGGAGAAGAAGTTCAGAAAGAATGAATTCACTCTTGAAGATTTCTTAGAACAGATGGGTCAGATGCAAAAAATGGGCGGTATCGGCAAAATGCTTGAAATGCTGCCTGGTATGGGTGCAAATAAGCTAAGTGAAGAAGACATCGACAGAAGCGAAAAAGAGCTTAAGCAGATGGAGGCTATCATTTATTCAATGACACCTGAAGAAAGAAGGAATCCACAGATTCTTAACGCCAGCCGCAGAAAGAGAATTTCTGCCGGATGCGGTCAGCCTGTCAGCAAGATTAACAGTTTAATCAAAAAGTATGAAGATGCTAAAAAACTGATGAAAACTTTTAGCAGTCCAAGCTTTATGAAAAAGAATAAAAGATTTAAAGGATTATTTTAAGGAGGAAACAAACAATGGTTAAAATCAGATTAAAGAGAATGGGTGCTCACAAGAAGCCTTTTTACAGAATCGTAGTTGCAGACGTTAGAGCTCCAAGAGACGGTAAGTTCATCGAAGAAATCGGTTACTACAACCCAATGACTGAACCTAAGGAAATCAAGATCAACGAAGAAGCTGCTCAGAAGTGGTTATCCAACGGTGCACAGCCTACAGACACAGTAAAGGCACTTTTCAAGAAGTCCGGAATTATTAAATAATGAAAGCGGTGAAAACTAATGACTAGACTAGTTGAAGCAATAGCAAAGTCACTAGTTGATAATCCGGATGGTGTTGTGGTTACAGAATCTAGCAGCCGTCAGGGCGATGTTGTACGCCTAAAAGTAGATCCAAGCGATATGGGTAAGGTTATTGGCAAACAGGGAAGAATCGCAAAGGCTCTTAGAACTGTTGTTAATGCCGCAGCAACCAGAGAGAACAAAAAAGTGACAGTAGAAATTGTGAAAGAATAGTTTTGAAAATAAGATGGGCACATATTTACCAAGGTATTTATGTGCCTATATTAGTATATTACGGGTGAAAATATGGAAAAAATCAAAATTGGGCAGATTGTTAATGCCGTGGCACTTCGCGGAGAGGTGAAGATATATAACTATTCAGACTATAAAGAGAGATTTGAAGAATTAGATACTGTAATTTTAGAAAAAGGCAGAACAAGCAAGGAATACAAAATTGAAAACGTCAGGTATCAGAAGAACATGGTAATTGCCAAATTCAAGGGCGTTAATGACAGAAATCAGGCAGAAGCGCTGAAGGATTACGATGTGCTGATTACCGAGGAAGATTTAAGAGAACTTCCTGAAGATACCTTTTATATAAGAGATTTAATTGGATGCAGTGTAGTGGATCTGAACAGCGGCATCAATGTTGGAACCATTAAGGATGTACTCCAAAACACTGCTCAGGACATCTATCAGATTGAGACAGAAGAAGGCAAGGAGGTGCTTATCCCTGCCGTGGCACAGTTTGTGAAGAGCGTTAAAATAGAAGAAAAAATCGTGGAAGTGACTTTGATTCCGGGTTTTTTAGGCGGTGCGGAAGAAGCATAGCAAGCAGAGGAAAGATAGGATAATCGATGAAAGTAAATATTTTAACACTTTTTCCCGAAATGTTTACTGCTGTGACTGAAAGCAGTATTTTAGGAAAAGCTAACGATAAGGGAATATTAGACATTAACTTAATAAACATAAGGGATTTCAGCACCGACAAACATCATAAGGCTGATGATACTCCTTTTGGAGGCGGTCCCGGCATGGTTATGACCGCCCAGCCTATCTTTGATGCTCTTGAATCCGTTGATGCATCCAAAAAGAAGGCAATATACATGTCTCCAAGAGGCTCTGTGCTGGACATGGCAAAGATAGAGGAACTGGCAAACATGGATGAGATTGTCATTCTATGCGGTCATTACGAAGGTGTGGATCAGAGGGTTTTGGATCATTTTAACATGGAGGAAATCTCCATCGGTGACTATATCCTTACGGGAGGAGAGCTGCCGGCTATGGTTCTAATCGACTCTGTAGCAAGATTTATCCCCGATGTTCTTGGCAATCACCAGTCCACATCTGATGAATCCATATATTCAGGACTTCTTGAATGTGATCAGTACACAAAGCCGAGGTGTTACAGGGATCTTGAGGTTCCTGAAGTACTGACAAACGGAAATCACAAGCTCATACATCTGTGGCAGTACGAAAATGCCCTGGAACTGACAAAAAGCAGAAGACCCGATTTGTGGGAAGAGTATCTGAAAAAAGAAAAAAATCTTACAAAAGACGAGAAAAAAATATTGGAAAAGGTTGTGGCAAAAGAGCTTTAGATGTGTTGCTAGCCACAATATTTCGTGGTAAAATATAAAAATGAAGAAAAAGAAGATTAACATGACAACTAAAAAGGGAGTGCTTATCTTCGCATTGCTTTTCATAGCGTTTTATGTGTTGATTTATGTTGTTCCAACGGTTTCAGACATTTTTCAGCAGACATATATTGCCGAATACGGAACTTTGGATGTAAGTTATGAAACCGACTGCATTTTTGTGCGTAATGAGAGCCTTTACAAGGCGCCTTCTGCGGGCAGCGTGGACAGGAAGGTTAATGCAGGAGACCTTATGAGACCGGGCAGTCTTATTGCAACGGTAGGCGGCAAGGAGATGTACAACAATGAATCCGGAATAGTAAGTTATTATTATGATGGTTTTGAAGACAAAATCACTCCTGAAAAGCTTTCAGACATTAAGAAGTCTTTCTTTGATGAATTCAAAGAAGGTCCGGGCGTTCAGGATGCTGTTACAAATAATGCTGAATCAAGCAATGTTATCTTTAAGATTGTAGATAGAAGCAAGTGGTACCTTGTATGCTGGCTGGATAACAAGGAAGCCGAAGGGTTTTCCGAGGGCGGCAGGGTTACCGTTGATTTTAAGGATGGAAACAGCGTCAAAATGTCTGTTTTAAGCGCTGCTAAGGAGGATAAGCAGACAAAGCTGGTCTTATCCTGCGACAGACATTACGAGTTCTTTGACAGGTACAGAGTTAAAGAATGCAAGGTAATATATTCCAGCAACAGCGGCATAATTGTAAATACCGACAGTATTTGCAAAAAGGATGGACAGACAGGCGTTTACGTCATAGACAAGTTTGGCAAAGCCAATTTTACCCCTGTTCTTGTATATGCTACCAACGGCAACAAGAGCGTTGTAGCTAAGAACTACTTCTATGACAGCGAAGGGCGTCCTGTTGAAACAGTTAAAAACTATGTTGAAATACTGAAAAAACCAAATAAATAAATCGGCAGAGAGGTGATTTGTATGTCAATCGGTGGAAACATTGAATATATCAATGGTCTAAAAGAAAAGGCTGCAGTAAAGAGCGGCAGAAAGGGTGAGGATGTTCTGCTTGTAGCGGTAACAAAGCTTCACTCAACTGATGAAATAAACGAAGCGATTAAATGCGGCATTACAGATATCGGCGAAAACAAGGTTCAGGAGATTATGGACAAGTATGACAGAGTAGATCCTGTTCGCTGGCATCTGATAGGACATTTGCAGACCAACAAGGTTAAATACATAATTGACAAGGTTTCAATGATTCATTCTGTAGATTCACTGAAGCTGGCTCAGGAGATTGATAAGAGAGCGGCTCAGCACAATCTGACTATGGATATTCTGATTCAGGTTAATTCTGCAATGGAAGAGAGCAAATTCGGTATTACTACTGAAGAAACAGGTCAGATGATTCGTGATATTTTAGACACCTGTCCAAATGTAAGAATCAGAGGGCTGATGTGCATCGCACCATTTGAGGAGAATCCTGAAGATGCAAGACCATATTTTGCAGAAGTAAAGAAACTGTATGATGAATTCAGCAAATTAGAGCACCCTTCCCTGGATTTCAAATATCTTTCCATGGGCATGTCAAATGATTTTGAGGTTGCAATTGAAGAGGGGTCAAACCTTATTCGTGTCGGTACAATGATTTTTGGAGCAAGAGATTACTCTAAGAAAATGGGTTAATGTTAAACGGGTTAATTGAGGAGGATAATAGAGATGGGCTTTGGAGATACTTTTAAGAAATTAGTTGGAATTGAAGATATTGAAGAAGATTTTGACGAAGAAGAGTTGGCTGCTGCAAAGGACAGCCTTATGAAAGAATCAAGGGATACAAGTTCAAGAGAAAGCATCAGAAGACCGCAGCCTGAATACAAGAGTGCTTCTACAGCAGAACCACAGAAGGCAGTTCCTATTGAAAGAAGAATTTCTGTAGCGGGGACAAGTGCTTTTAAGCTTGTTGTAATTGAACCAAAGAGCTTTGATGAATGTCCGAAGCTTGTTGACAGCTTAAAGGGCAGAAGACCTGTTATTATCAATCTGGAAAAGATTGAAACAGAAGTTGCAAAGAAGATTTTTGACTTCCTGAGCGGTGCCACATATGCATTAAACGGTAATGTGCAAAAGGTAGCCAACAATATCTTTATTTTCGCACCTGAAAGCGTTGACATCGCAGCTAGTCAGGATGAGAGAGGATGCGATTTCGGAGGAAACAAGAATCCTTGGAGATAGTTTTATAAGGGTTTTCTGATGAAAACCCTTAAAATATAGTTATAGGAGAATGAGATTATGATAATAACCCTTGCGTATGCAATAATGATGTTTGCGAACATTTTGGTGACAGCATTGTGCATTAGAGCAATAATGAGCTGGTTTGTACGCGATATGTACAGCCCAATAGGCAAAATATATGCAGCTCTGATTAGATTTACAGAGCCTTTAATTGAACCTTTTAGAAGAATTTTAAGCAGATTCAACACAGGTATGTTTGATTTTTCATTGCTTTTCGCTGTGATTGCAATCGAATTCATATCTAATCTTCTTGTAAGATTATTATTTTTAATTTTTTAATAACGTATTGGACTGTGGAGGATAAATATGATTACACCTGCTGATATTGAATATAAAGAGTTTACCAAAGTTGTCAGAGGATATAAGGAAGAGGAAGTAGATGCTTTTCTGGATCTCATTATCGTAGATATGGAGAACCTTATCAGAGAAAACAAAAAGCTTAAAGCAGATCTGGAAAAGGCTCGTACTCAGGTGGATAAGCATGTTTCTACAGAGACATCAGTTTATCAGACTCTTGAGGCTGCAAAATCCCTTATGAACGATATAGCAGCCAGTGCAGAGAAGAGAGCTGAAATAATTCTGAAAAATGCTGAGATGGAAGCTTCCGTAATAACAAAAGAGGCTAAGGAGTCCATATCAAGGCTTACTGAAGAAGGCAACCGTCTTAGAGGAAGAGTGGAGAGTCTGAGAGCCAGATATCAGAAGATGCTTCAGGAAGAGCTGGACAGAATTTCATATTCAAGCAATGATCTTCTCGAAGAATTTGAGAAGGAGTTCCTTCCTGCATCAATGTCACAAAACACAGCTGTTTTTAACGACGATTTTACGAGGGAACTGGAAGAACTGACAAAATCTTCTGAAACAAAGACTGACGATAAACAGGATTTAAAAAAGACAATTGTAAATTTGAAGTTTTAGGGGGATATGAGTACAGATACTCAAGTTAATGATGAAAAAGTACAGGTACTTACTGGTAATAGGGATTATAGTATTAGATCAGGTTGTTAAACTTATGGTCAGAAGTTCGATGTTTGTAGGCCAGAGCATACCTGTCATTGATGGAATATTTCATCTGACATATGTTCAAAACAGGGGTGCCGCCTTCAGCATCCTCTACGGCCAGAATGTGTTTCTTATATTTGTTCCTACTATAGCGGTTCTTTTAGCGATATGGTATATGGAAAAGCACTTAAAGGAACACTGGACGATGATTTTGGCGCTTTCACTTCTTGTTTCGGGAGGAATAGGGAATCTGATTGACAGAGGCTTTTTCGGGTTTGTAACCGATATGTTCGATTTTAGAATATGGCCTGTTTTTAATGTCGCAGATATTGCCGTATGCGTCGGAGCGGGATTTCTGATTTTATACACCTTTTTATATACAAACGATTCAACTGCCATCAAAGAAACAGATGGCGAGTCATCTGAGTCATCTGAAGAGATTAGCAAAAATGAAATATGATTTTTTAATAAACGAGGAATATAAGAGCACTAGAATTGATTTAGTGCTCTCTTTACAATTAGAGGAGGTTTCGAGAAGCTTTATTCAGAAACTCCTTGAAAAGGGTGCTGTTTCAGTAAACGGCAGCGTATGCAGTTCAAAAAAATATAAGGTGAGTGAGGGGGACAGAATTGAAATAACTGTTCCTGAGCCTGAAATGCTCAATGTTGAGGCAGAAAACATCCCGCTTGTTATTGTCTATGAGGATGATGATGTTCTGGTGGTCAATAAACCAAGAGGCATGGTGGTGCATCCTGCAGTAGGAAACGAAAGCGGCACGCTGGTAAACGCCTGTCTTTATCATTGCAAAGACAGGCTGTCATCAATAAACGGTGTCATAAGACCGGGAATCGTTCATAGGATAGATAAGGATACAAGCGGACTTTTAATGATTGCCAAAAACGATATGGCCCACGAGTCCCTGTCAAAACAGCTTGCAGAACACTCTATTACAAGGCGCTATGAGGCTCTCGTGTTTCACAACATTAAAGAAGACGAGGGAACCGTTGATGCACCAATAGGCAGAGATCCAAACAACCGATTGAGGCAGGCTGTCACTAACCAGAACTCAAAACATGCAGTTACCCACTGGAAGGTTTTAGAGAGATTTGGAAACTGCACTCTTATTGAAGCGAGGCTTGAAACGGGCAGAACTCATCAGATTAGAGTGCACATGGCATATATTAAGCATCCACTTGTTGGAGACTTTGTTTACGGACCTAAGAAACAGCCTTTCAATGTGGAGGGTCAGCTCCTTCATGCAAAGATTCTTGGCTTTGTACACCCAAGAACCGGTGAGTACATGGAATTTGAAGTGCCTCGCCCTGCTGTCTTTGAGGAAGTGCTGGATAAATTAAAAAAATAGTCAAAATGTCAGAAAGTGAGATAATAATGATTGAAAAGGTTTCATTAAATCCGGGTACAATGCTCTGTCCTGTGCCGGCAGTCATGGTCACCTGCGGCAATGGAGAGGAAAAGAATATTATTACTATCGGATGGACCGGAATTATCAATACAAAACCGCCCATAACCTACATATCGGTGAGAAAATCGAGACATTCTCATGAGATAATAAGCAGGGAAAGGGAATTTGTCATCAATATGACCACAGAGGCTCTTGCCTTCGCCACTGACTATTGCGGCGTAAAATCCGGCAGGGATGTCGACAAGTTTAAGGAGATGAAGCTTACTCCGGCAGAGTCTGAAATCGTTTCTTGTCCAATGATTGCAGAATCACCTGTGAACCTTGAGTGCAAGGTTGTGGAAGTAAGAGAATATCCTACTCACGACATGTTTATTGCGGAAATAGTCAAAATTCATGTTAACAAGGATCTCTTTGATGACGATGGCAGCATAGCCCTTCAGAGAGCCGGACTTCTGGCTTATGTTCATGGACACTACTTCGGTATCAAAAAGCATCCCCTTGGAAAATTCGGCTATTCTGTAATGAAGAAAAAGACAAAAAAGCGAATATCCAGGCAGCAGCATATAAAACGAGTTGAAGCAAACCGTAAAAACCGCAAAAATCGCGACAGAAGGAAATAACCAAAGGAGAAAATGATTACATCATAATTCTTTGAGGAAATGGTTATACTCTTTAGTTCGGGCTTTTGTTGTGAATTTCATATTAAATTTTTAGGTTTTAAGAATAAGAGTATATATTTGAGATAATCCTATGGGAGAGTTTTAATGTAATCTATGCAGTCTTCACAGATAAAACCGCATTTGAAGGTTATATTGTTGTGAATCTTGCCACATAGTGAACAGTAATGATAGCTCATATGAGTTCCTCCTTTGATTAAAAAACAAGCACATCCTTTGCTGGATGTGCTTTTATAATATCCTTATTTCTTTCCAAAAGAAAGGAAATTGTAAATATATTACAAAATAGTCATCCTATTGTAATATATCGTCACTTAAATGTCTATCAGGAGGTGTGGTTATTGTCGGCGTAGACTACAATGCCTTTGCCGGCATTGCCTATTCAACAGACTTTAGAGACTCAGTCATGCTTACCTTGTCGAGTTTTTTACGCATCACCAGATTTACTATCATAGCAAATATGAAGGTAAATATCAGTGCGTAAACATAGCTTAAAGGCGCAACTCGCACATCAAAATTCATAAGGTCAACCTTAATCTGGGTCATTATGAATACGTGCAGCGCCTTTCCAAGAGGAAGTCCAACAAGACCCGAAATTACCGTAAGAATCAGGTTTTCTCGGAAAACATAGGAACAAGTCTCTCTTGGATAGAAGCCCAAAACCTTGATGGTTGCAATTTCTCTGATTCGCTCTGTAATGTTGATGTTGGTCAGGTTGTACAGCACAATAAATGCCAGGGCACCGGCACAGAAGATTACCAGGATAATTATATAATCCAGACTCTTCATAATGTTGCCGATTCTGCTCTTAAAATCTTCTGAAACAGAAACTGATGAAACATTTGAAACTTCCATTATCTTTGCGCCCACCTCATGAGGCTGCTGGTCATCCTTTCCAAGGAGCAATACTGAATTGATTTCAGGCTCGCCATAGGCATCCGTATATGTTTCATCTGTTATATATAAGTAGTTGTAAACATAGTTGTCACATAGACCTGAAATCTTTACAGTCAGCTTTTCCATCTTGTCGTTGTAGACCGTAAAGTTGTCGCCGACCTTAAGACCAAGCAGTGTGGCAAGATTATCGTTAATAATTCCCTCGCCTTTGCCCGGATATTCCAGTTTTTCTTTTCCATTGTGAAGATCTACAAATTTATCGATGGACTGGCTGTCGTTCTTTACAACAAGATTGATTGTCTTGATTTCGCCGTCTTTTTTGGCATCTACGGAGCCTGTGTACAGGAACAGATAATCCTTGATATAATCCCCGGTGTCTTCTTTAAAAGCGTTCATTTCTTCTTCTGAAAGTCCGTGATTAAAATTCACGGAATAATCCACCCGGTAGATTTCATCATATTGCATCGTTACTACATTTTTTACGGAATCGTTTATTCCGAAGGCAGCACCAAGAATGGCCGTACATCCGCAAATTACAAGGATCAGCATGAACAAGCGCTTCTTGTAGCGGAAAGCATTTCTGATTGAAACCTTCTGCAGGAATTTGAGCCTGTTCCAGAGGAAAGTTATTTTCTCCAGCAGAATTCTCTTGCCTGCAGGTGGTGATTTTGGTCTGATAAGCTGAGCAGGCACCTGAGAAAGCTCGTGGTAGCAGGAGTAAATGGTAGTACCGACAGAGCAAATAATGGCTGCCAACAGGGCGATTCCTCCCATTGCCCAGTCTATAACAAAGATAATATCGGCAAAGCCGTACATCATCTTATAGGCTTCCCATATAACCCATGAGAAGAGGTATGTTCCTATGAAAAAGCCAGATATTCCACCAATCAGGGCAGCACTTCCTGAATAGAAGATATATTTGCCTATGATGGTGTTTCTGTCGTAGCCAAGGGCCTTGAGCACACCTATCTGTGTACGCTGTTCCTCAATCATGCGGCTCATGGTGGTCATACAAACCAGTGCCGCAACCAAAAAGAAGAATATCGGGAATACCCTTGCAATACCGTCAACTATGCTTATATC
>JAQXRN010000238.1 GCA_029218545.1 Bacillota bacterium
TCTTTCCTCGTTTGGTGCGCCATAAGGGACTCGAACCCCTAACCTTCGCATTCGTAGTGCGCTACTCTATCCAATTGAGCTAATAGCGCATATGCACTTTACAAAATGATATTATACACAAACTGGGAGCAAAAGTCAAAGGAAATTTGTTATAAAATTGTATCAATATTGGATTATTGCTCTAAAGATATTGAAGAATTTGTGAAGTTTCTGCTCCAACCGCGTGCTGCCTTGACTTTTGATTCTTTATTTGATAACTTTATCTAAATGAGCAAAAAACTAAATGAATTAAATGTTTTGGGGAGGAATTGTTTTGGACAGCAAGATTCAGTTTAGGAATACAACCATATATACAGAAGAAATAGCTATGGAAGCAGGGGATGCTTTTTGGGAGGTGCAGCCTGCATATAAAAAGCGTGCCAACAGATTTAAAATCGGAGCGGCTCTGCTGGCTGTTACCTTTGCAGTTATTGCAGGAATCGCTTTTGTAAAGCAGGGATTTGGACTTCTTGTCATTATTTCACTGGCTATGATGGTTACAGGCGGTTTCTGGTTTGTTAAATCCGAAGGAATGATCAGGAACACTGCAAAGAAAATCAGGGATATGGGGACAAAAGTAATATATGGTGTCAGCGATAATTTCTTTTTCGTAATTGACAGAAGAGGTGTTGACAGTCCACAGGCATCTGAAAAAGTTGAAGATACAGAAGGCGAGGACTCCGAAGCCGCAGAAGCTGAAGCACCTGAGGAAGATGAGTTCGAAGGTGAAATTCTTTCTTTAGAAGAACTGCTGGTTTGCATCGTTACAGAAAACTTATACATACTAATATGGCCTCAGCCATATTATATTCTGGATAGACACGGCTTTGATGAAGGTCAGGATGAGGCTTTCAGATCATTCATAGAAGAACATGCAAGAATAATCGAGGCGTAAGAACTTTTATTTGTTAGCAGTAAACGACTTGACAAAAAAGCTGTACAAACATATAATTAAAAGGTAGTCATCGATGACTGCCGAATTTGCGGCTGTGCTGGAATTGGCAGACAGGCAAGCTTGAGGTGCTTGTGTCCGCAGGGCGTACGGGTTCGAGTCCCGTTGGCCGCACCAACGAGAGGAAGATGGGTTTTTCCCATCTTTTTTCTTTTTTGCAAAAATTTCAAATTTATTAAAAAGTTTCAAAAACATATTGACAATTGAGCATATATTCAACTATAATAAAACAAAGAACAGTTGAACAATTATTCAATTGTATATAGACAAGAATTACAAGGATTATATGAATTTTTTTCGGAGGCAGACATGAAAAGAGTATTTTTATTAGACGGATTATGCTGTGCAAACTGCGCTGCAAAGATCGAGAGAGGAATAGCAAAGCTTGACGGAGTAGAGAGCGCATCCGTAAGTTTTCTGACAACTAAGCTTACAATTGTATTTGATGAAGAAAAAGAGGACAAAATAATAGAAGAAGCAATGAAGATTGTTAAGAAAATCGAACCTGATGTAGAGGTCGAAGAGTATTAATCGAATTGCATCGCTTAAAAGAGTGATGAATCAAAGCATTCAAAGAGGTCAATAAAGCTATGAAAACAAGAATAGGCAGAATTATTGCGGGGACTGTTATATTTGTACTGGCTGCCATTATTCCTGCCGGTCAGGTGTGGGTTAAGCCTTGCTTATTTGCAGCTTCCTACATAATAGTGGGTTACAAAGTAATATGGAAGGCAGTCCGCGGCATCGTTAAAGGACAGGTGCTTGATGAGAACTTTCTTATGGCCATAGCTTCCATAGGAGCGTTTGCTTTAGGTGAATACATGGAAGCTGTAGCTGTAATGCTTTTCTACCAGATAGGTGAAGCCTTTGAAGACTATGCTGTGGGCAAGTCGAGAAAGTCCATCACAAGTCTTATGAATATACGGCCGGACAGTGCCAATTTGAAAACAGAAGATGGTATCGTGCAGGTCAGACCATCTAAGGTCAAACCGGGGGACATTATAATAATAAAGCCCGGTGAGAAGGTTCCTTTGGATGGAGTTGTAATAGATGGAATTTCATCGGTTGACACTGCCGCTTTAACAGGTGAATCCATGCCGAGAAGTGTTGAAACAGGTGATGAAATTCTAAGTGGATGCGTAAACCTGTCAGGACTTCTTACCGTAAAGGTTACAAAGCCTTTTGGTGAATCTACAGTAAACAAAATTCTTGACATGGTAGAAAATGCTACAATGAAAAAGGCAAAAACCGAAAACTTTATTACAAGATTTGCTGTAATTTACACCTCTATAGTTGTAGGTGCAGCCCTGGCCCTTGCAATTTTGCCGCCGCTTTTCATAGAGGGTGCCATGTGGCAGGACTGGATTTACAGAGCGCTAAACTTCCTTGTTGTATCATGTCCTTGCGCTCTTGTTATTTCGGTACCTCTGAGCTTCTTTGGAGGAATTGGCGGTGCATCAAGGGATGGAGTCCTTGTAAAGGGCAGCAACTACCTTGAAGTAATGTCAAAGGTAAAATATGTGGTAATGGATAAGACAGGAACCCTTACAGAAGGGGTGTTTACCGTAGAAGGAATTGAGCCTGCAGAGGGTTTCGATGAGGACCAGGTTTTAAGGTTTTCCGCTATGGCGGAAAGCTTTTCTACTCACCCGATTTCAGTTTCCTTGAAAGATGCTTATGGCAAGAGTATAGATGAAAGCCTGGTTTCTGATATCAAGGAAATCGCCGGAAAGGGCATTGAAGCTACTGTTGAGGGCAGACTTGTTCAGGTTGGAAACCGAAAGCTTATGGAAAACATACCTCACGTTTCTCTTCGTGAAAACGCAGGTGCAACCAGCGTTTATGTAATGGTGGACGGTGCATATGCGGGGGCTATTTACCTTGCTGATAAAATAAAGGAGGATGCGGCTTCAACTATTGCTGAGCTTAACAGTAGAGGAATTAAAACTGTTATGCTTACCGGTGACAACCAGGAAGCTGCCCAGAGAGTTGCAGATAAGCTTGGTGTTACAGAGTATCATGCAGGACTTCTCCCGACTGACAAGGTTGATATAGTAGAGAAGATAATCCAATCGAAACCTAAAGAACACAAGCTGGCCTTTGTAGGGGATGGCATCAATGATGCGCCTGTTCTTGCAAGGGCAGATGTTGGAATAGCTATGGGAGGTCTTGGCTCTGACGCTGCTATCGAAGCGGCAGATATGGTTATTATGAACGACCAGCCATCTAAACTTGGAAGAATAATAAAAATTTCCAACAAAACTATGAAAATAGCGATGGAAAACATCATATTTGCTATAAGTGTCAAAGTTCTGGTTCTGGTTCTCAGTGCGCTTGGAATTGTAGGCCTATGGGCAGCGGTCTTTGCTGATGTGGGAGTGTCTATGCTGGCAATAATAAATGCTCTGAGATGCCTTAAAACTAACTGAAAAATTAGTATATTACAGAATTCACAAATTCTACATGAAGGTCCCGTTGACGAGGGACCTTCTTTTGGATATAATTGTTGCATGTCAAACAGTTGTATATCAAACATTTATCGAGTAATGTTATCGGACATTACCAATCTGGGATAATTCTTTGTTTTGAAAGGAAGAAAATATGCAAGATATAGGAAAACAGCTGGCTGCAATAAACCACGCCATAAAAAGAAGAATAGAGAAGGAAACCAAATGTGACCTCATGAGGTTTTCCGTTTCCAATGGCAATATTCTCATGTATCTTCATGAACACAAAGATGAGGATGTTTTCCAGAAGAACATAGAAGAGGCTTTTGGAATAACAAGATCATCGGCATCCAAGGTGATTTCCCTTATGGAGACCAAGGGACTTATAGAAAGACGCAGTGTATCAGGTGATGCTAGATTAAAGAAACTTATAATAACAGAACTTGGAGAAAATGTACGCCAGAAGATGATTGAAGGACGAGATAGGATGGAGAAACGGCTGACAAAGGACTTTTCTGAGGAGGAAAAGGAACAGCTCAGCAGGTTTTTACTTAAATTGAGAGCAAACTTAGAGGAAAAGGGGGAGTAATAAAGAAATGATTAAAAAACTGTTTTCATATGCAGGTGAATACAAGAAGTATGCCTTAGCCACACCTGTTTTGGTATGTGCGGAAGTAATTCTTGAAATTATGATTCCAATGATTATGGCTCTGCTTATCGACCAGGGAATTGACCGGGGCTCAATGCCTACGATTTTAAAATACGGGGGAATACTTGTTGTCTTTGCCCTTATTTCACTACTATTTGGTATAGCATCAGGTAGAACTGCCGCTATGGGTTCAACGGGATTTGCCAAGAATTTAAGAGGCGCAATGTTTGAGCATGTACAGGACTATTCCTTTGCAAATATAGATAAATTCTCTACTGCAAGCATAGTCACACGTCTTACAACGGATATTTCCTCTGTACAGATGGCATTCCAGATGATGACAAGAATTGCCATGAGAGCTCCAATGATGCTTGTTTTTGCATTAATCGCAGCATTTAGAATCGATTCAAAGATTTCACTAATCTTTTTGGTTGTACTGCCAATCCTTGGAGTGGGACTGTTCAGCATCATAAAATTGACATTCCCGATATTTAACAGAGTGTTTAAAAAGTACGACAATCTCAATGGCGTAGTACAGGAAAACCTATATGGGATGCGAGTTGTTAAGTCCTTCAACCGTCAGGAATATGAAACAAAGAAGTTTAAGATGGCATCAGGTGAAATATATAACGACTTCGTTAAAGCAGAGAAAATTTTGGCATTTAATGCACCTCTAATGCAGTTTTCCATGTATACATGCATGATTCTATTGTCATGGTTCGGTGCAAGAGCAATAGTTGCCTGTGGTAATGACGCTGCCATCGGTCTTTCTACGGGAGAGCTTATCAGCTTATTTACATATGTAATGCAGATTCTAATGAGCCTTATGATTATTTCCATGTTAGGTGTTATGCTGACAATGGCAAAGGCTTCAGCAGAACGTATTCTGGAAGTGCTTGAAGAAGAAAGCACTCTGCAGGATCCTGAAAATCCTGTTTATGAAGTAAAAGATGGTTCTATCAGCTTTGAAAATGTACACTTCAGCTACAAGCATACCGATGGCGGCAAGGAAGTGCTGACGGGCATTAACCTTAAGATTGAAAGCGGCCAGACTATAGGTATAATAGGAGCCACAGGCTCTGCAAAATCCAGCCTTGTACAGCTGATTCCAAGACTTTATGACGTGGACGAAGGCTGCGTCAAGGTGGGTGGTGTTGATGTTCGCCATTACCATGTTGAGAGCTTGAGACAGCAGATCGCTTTCGTACTTCAGAGGAATACTTTGTTCTCAGGTACAATTAAGGAAAATCTTCGCTGGGGCAAAGAGGATGCTACCGATGAAGAAATTGAAAAGGCTTGTAAGCTTGCATGTGCCGATGAGTTTATTTCAAAATTTGAAAATGGCTACGATACATATATAGAACAGGGCGGCACAAATGTTTCCGGCGGTCAGAAGCAGAGACTTTGTATTGCCAGAGCTATTTTAAAGAATCCTAAGATTTTGATTCTTGATGACTCAACCAGTGCTGTAGATATGAAGACAGATGCCCTTATAAGACAGGCATTTGCAACAGAAATTCCTGATACCACAAAGATTATTATCGCTCAGCGTATTGCTTCCGTACAGGATGCTGACCAGATAATCATAATGGATGACGGTAAAATCAATGCGGTGGGAAATCATGAATACTTAATGGAAAACAGCGATATCTATAGGGAAATCTATGAATCTCAGAACAGACAGGGAGGTGGATTAAATGCATAGAGGTGGAGGAAGACACAAAGCTAGAGCTTATGCAGGTATGAAGCCAAAGAAAGGAACTATAAAGAGACTTTTAAAATATGTGGGGGAATACAAGTTCAGGCTCATTTTGGTTTTAATATGTATTTTGGTCAGCGCTGCTGCCAGTGTAGCATCTTCTCTTTTTATTCAGACATTGATAGATGATTACGTATTGCCGCTGTTAATTGAGGCAAATCCCAACTTCGGTGGTCTTGCGTCAGCTCTTTGCGGAATGGCAGTTATTTTTGCAACGGGAATTCTTGCTACTTTCTTCTGTAATTTTACTATGGCTATTGTTGCACAGAGCACTCTTAAAGATATAAGAGATGAAATGTTCGAAAAGATGCAGAACTTCCCAATAAAGTATTTTGATACAAGAACTCATGGGGATGTAATGAGCCATTATACCAATGACGCTGATACTCTCCGTCAGATGATTTCACAGAGCTTGCCTAATTTGGTTTCTTCTGTGATTTCAATGGTTGCAGTACTTTGCTCAATGCTGTATCTGAGTATTCCTTTAACTGCAATCGTAATACTTTTTACTGTGTTTATTCTTTTATCCATCAAGTTTGTGGCAGGTATGAGCAGCAAGTACTTTATGGAGCAGCAGAAGGCAATCGGTGATGCAAACGGCTTTATCGAAGAAATGATTAACGGCATGAAGGTTGTTAAGGTTTTCTGCTATGAAAAGAAAAATATAGAACTATTCAACAAAAAAAATGAGCACCTTTTTGAAGCGTCCAATATTGCAAATACCCTGGCGATAATTACGATGCCAATTGTCGGCAATCTGGGATATGCAATGTATGTGGTAATTGCAGTTATTGGCGGAGCAATGGCATTACACGGTGTGTTTAATCCCGCAATTGGGGGAAGTTCAGTGCTTACGTTAGGAACGATAGCCTCTTTCCTGACACTTTCCAGAAACTTTACCAACCCTATCGGACAGATTTCACAGCAGCTTAACTCTGTAATAATGGCTATGGCAGGTGCATCAAGAATCTTCGATCTTCTTGACGAAAAGCCTGAGGAGGATCATGGCAGCGTTACTCTGGTTAATGTAAAAGAAGATGCTGAAGGCAATATAACTGAATGCACCGAAAAAACAGGTCACTGGGCATGGAAGGACGGAGATAATCTGATTCCTCTTCGCGGCAAGATTAATCTCAATGAAGTTGACTTCGGATATGACGAAGACAAATTGGTATTACACGATATAACAATTTATGCAGAACCAGGTCAAAAGGTTGCCTTAGTAGGTGCAACAGGTGCAGGAAAGACAACAATTACCAACCTCATAAATAGATTCTATGATATTGACGACGGTAAGATTTCATACGACGGAATCAACATTAATAAAATTAAAAAACAGGATTTGCGTCGTTCTCTTGGGGTTGTACTTCAGGATGTAAATCTGTTTACGGGAACAGTAATGGAAAATATTCGTTACGGAAGACTTGATGCAACGGATGAGGAATGCATTGAAGCGGCTAAGTTGGCCAATGCTGATGGATTCATACGCATGCTCCCTGACGGATATGATACAATTCTTGAGGGAGACGGAAGCGGACTTTCACAGGGACAGCGTCAGCTGATTTCCATTGCAAGAGCTGCAGTTGCAGACCCTCCTGTAATGATTCTTGACGAAGCCACTTCATCCATAGATACAAGAACTGAGTCAATAGTTCAGCGCGGAATGGATAACCTGATGAAGGGAAGAACAGTCTTTGTAATTGCTCACAGACTGTCAACTATTCAGAACTCAGATGTTATTATGGTTATGGAAAACGGCCGCATTATAGAAAGAGGCGACCACAATAGACTTATGGAAGAAAAAGGAAAATACTATCAGCTTTATACCGGTGCATTTGAACTGGAATAATATAATACGACCGAAAAAAATAATCAGACCTCTTGAGTATCTTATGATGTTCAGAGGTCTTTTTTGTTGAAATAATTATTTCAGCACAAAAAATATTGACATAGAAGCGGTGCTGGTGCTAAAATTTAGAAAATGACAAGAAAACTTGTCAAAATATCAATTAAACTTGTCAAAATGTAAATCTTAATTGTCAGAAAGGGTGGTGTTTATGCCATTAAAAAATAGATTGAAGGAATACCGCGCCAGAATCAATGTCAATCAGTCGGAACTGGGAAGTATGGTAGGTGCATCCAGGCAGACAATCAGCCAGATTGAGAGAGGGGATTACTCACCATCTGTGACATTAGCAATTAAAATCGCAAGGTGCTTTGACGTGCCCGTAGAAGAAGTCTTTATATACGAGGAGGATTAGTTATGAACAGTGAGAAGAACAGGCAGGAAAACAAAAAAGCCATTAAAAAGTTTATACCCATAGTAATTATAAGTGCTATCGTTGGCGGAATTATCGGTGCCTGCGCATCCTCTGAAGGAATAGTTGACACGGTGCATATGTTTTCTGCAGCCGTAGAAAAATTGCTGTTCGTTTCTATTCCTTGGGTGATAATATTGAACTGTGCGGCAGGATTTGCCATAACAATTTACATTTATAAGACTTCAAGCAGAGATTATCAGGCCAATCTCCCGACTGACAAAGGAGATGATATGGACGAAGCAGTGTTTAATGAGATTGACCACAAGCTTTCCATAGGAATGATGATTATTGCAATATGTATGATTCTGAACTTCGTGATATTTGGTGCCATTGTAGCAAATCTGGCAAGATATGCTACAACATACGGCGTATTGATGTTTGTGTCATTTATCGTGTTCGTCCTTGCCGATTTTGGATTGGCTAAGGTGCAGCAACTATATGTGGACTTTGTCAAGATTATGCACCCTGAGAAGCAGGGGAGCGTATATGACCCTAAGTTCAATGAAAAGTGGGAAGAAAGCTGCGATGAACTTGAGAAACTGATAATCTACAAGGCATCCTACAAGGCATATAAGACAAATGTTTTTGCGTGCTGCATTGCAATGGTGGCGATGATACTTTTAAGCCTGTTTTTCAGCTTCGGACCTCTTCCTGCAATGGTTGTAGGCTCTATATGGATGACAACAACAGTTTCCTACAGTCTCGAAGCCATGAAGCTTGAAAAAGAAAAGATAAATATGTAAGTCCAATTAAATTTCACTAATACATTCAATGAAAGGGGAAAGCATGAGTTTAGTAGTAAAGAATTTAAGAAAATCCTATGGGGACAAGGTAGTTGTAGAAGATTTGAGTTTTGAAATGACAAAACCTGGCGTATATGCCCTTTTAGGAACAAACGGAGCAGGTAAGACAACATCTATCAGAATGATCTTAGACATGCTCTCAAGAGACGGCGGAGAGGTTCTGTGGAATGGTCAGCCTCTTACAACAGATAACTGCAATATAGGATATCTGGCAGAAGAACGTGGACTTTATCCAAAGTATTCACTTATGGACCAGCTCATATACTTTGCAGGCCTGAGAGGAGTACCAAAGGAGGAGGCGAAAGAGCGAATCCGCTACTGGGCCAAGAGACTTGAAGCAGAAGAATATCTCTATCCACCTGCTGAGGAAGCTGCACACCTTGGCGAAAAGAAGAAACGCACAAGAAAAAAAGCTTTTAAACCAAAGCTGGCAGACCAGCTTTCAAAGGGTAACCAGCAGAAGATTCAGTTTATGATTGCACTGATTTCAGATCCTGAACTGATCGTTTTAGATGAGCCGCTCTCAGGTCTTGACCCTGTCAATACCGATTTATTTAAGGGCATTATCAGGGAGCAGATTGAAGCAGGCAAGTACCTGATTATGTCCAGCCATCAGATGGCAACAGTGGAAGAATTCTGTACAGATATTACGATTATGGACCGTTCAAAGTCCGTGCTACAGGGTAATCTTAACGAAATTAAGAAGAGCTACGGAAGAGTACATCTTCATCTGAAGACTGAAGTGGATGCGCGTCATATTATTGAAGCTAAAGGGGCGTTTATTCAGTCTGAAAAAGAGATGGAATATCAGATAAAGGTTACAGGTGAAGCTCAGGCAAATGAACTATTGGCGGCTCTCATTGCTGAAGGAATTTCAGTTATTACCTTTGATTTGAGAGAACCTTCTCTGCATGAGATATTTGTTGAAAAAGTAGGTGAAGTTCATGAG
>JAQXRN010000239.1 GCA_029218545.1 Bacillota bacterium
GTTCATTTTCAAAGAGAGGATAGTGTTTTTCTCGGTGAAGCATTAAAAGGCGCAAATGATATTCAGAAATATGACGCATTTGATAAGTGGGATAAATATGGTCACCAGCAGGAGTGGCGTATAGTGATAAATAAGCACATAGCTGAGGATACGCCAATACGTCTTGAGATAGGTGACATATCTGACATTGTTACCAAGTGCGATGCGAGAGAATTTGAAACAAGAATTACTAAATTACTTCAGAAACATAGAATTCGTAATGAAGTGGCTGGATTTGTAGGAAATGTTGATAGAGAAAAGATGCGTGACGATTTTTATATTCTTGGAAATGAAGAAGGGTATATATTAGCTACAATGGGGAAGGCAGAGTGCTCAGATTAGGGACGAAAGAGGCATACAGATGAAGAAGGTTAGTTACAGAAAAAAAGCTGTTTATGAAAAAAGAATAGTGGCATTTGTCGATATTTTGGGATTTAAGACAATTATTGAAGATTCAGTTTGTGATACAAGTCTTAGAAGAAAAGTGTTAGAGGCTACAGAAATCATTCATAGTAGGAGAGAGGGCCAAATTGAGGGGACGCAGGTAACAACTTTTTCAGACTCTGCGGTTATATCATATCCGCTAAATATGAGAAATGCGCTTTTTTACACTATTATTGATATAATCCATCTTCAATTGGAACTTGGAAATAAGGGAATTATGCTTCGTGGAGGAATTGCAATAGGAGATGTGTACCATGACGATGATATTGTATTTGGACCGGCAATGAATGAAGCATATTTCTTGGAGAGTAAAGTAGCAAAGTTTCCACGTGTAGTTATTAGAAAAGAAACATTAGAAGAAGGCTTTGTAAATACGGAAGGACTTAGTAAATATGAAATTGAGACAAATTGGCAGGATTTGATGAGTCTTGTAAAACCTGACAATTATAATGATAAAGAAAATGATGAAAATTTGTTTTTTATAGATTTATTACGTCAAGATAATGAACTGACGGATTTTGGTGACGAATACTACGAGTGGCTAAAATCTTTTAGAGTTGCTATTGTCGAAGGGCTTAATAGATATAGTAAGGCTTCGGCTGAATATCAGTCTATGTGCGTAGAAGATAGAATTGAAGCTGACAAAGTATTTAAAAAATATAGATGGCTACTGAATTATTGGAATCATGTTGTAGAAGATGAAGCAGCATATTATCCTGTTCCAGATGCAGTTGATCAAGAAGGTTTTAGATCGTTATATAAAAAGCTCGCAATTAAAAAGAAATATCCTTATTTTTAACATGAAGGAAGTCAATTTATATGGCAAGGTCTAAAAAGAAACCTAATTACAATTCAGTTAAGGCGGATCAAGATTTCCTTAAGAGAGTTTCAGACTATTATCAGGAAATAGTGGATGGGAGAAGGTATAGCGATAAGAATAAATCAGAAGATGAAGCTGCCTTCAAATATGTCATACAAACTGCGGAGGAGTTTAATGTAACCCCCATAAAGATGCGGAAACTTTTGATTACGGCAGGGGTTTATTCCACAGTAACCAGCGAAATAGTAGCTAATCTGCATGCTGAAGGGAAGAGTGTCCAAGAAATTCAGGCAATAACTGGGCTTAAGAAATCTTCGATTAATGGTTATCTTCCATACAGTAAGGTTATTTACAATCAGTCAGAAAAGAGCGTGGGAGCTGATAGAATTGGACTGTATCGAAAACGAAATGGATTGATAAGTACGCTACAGAAAGATTTATCAGATGAAGCTTTATGGGATTGTATTATTGCGCACCAGGATTTTTTGTTTCATACTTCTTCAGGACTTCCATTTAAGTATTCTGTGAAAGTTGGTAAAAATGGGCAGTATACCAAGGAACTTATTATTGATCGTAGAGAAGAGAGCAAGACGTTATCATGGAGCTCTATTGTATTAGCTTTTAAGAATGCAGTTGCATTTGAGGGAGTTGTAACTAAACCAAAGGCTTTGGGGGACATTCGAGGCATATCATATATTTATCCTATTTTTTATCATTTTGGATTGATACAAGTACCAGAAAAGTTTAAAGTAAATATGAATGGAAAGAATCCAAAAAAGAAAGGACTGTAATTATGGCTAGAACTTTTGTGGCAGATGTAGAAAAGCATATTCAAAAGAAGCAGGAGAAGTTGCTGATATTACAAGAACAGATTGATATTATTGGTAAGTGTCAAAACGCTCGCTCTCCTGTAAAATTAAGCGTCACTTAATCGCGACGCTTGCTGTAGCAATCAACAGGCAGGTCTTTTGCCCACGGCATTAATGGCTACAGTTGTGATTGCTTTATATTTCCATTTTCATCAAGCAGCTTTGGCAATTCTGTAAGCAAATGCCTGATGTAGTAGTACACATTCAGTTTGTTGACTCTGGCAGTTTCTGTAATGCTGTAGATGATGGCACTGGCCTGCGCTCCCCCGGACAGTATTGATGGTCATCCAGTTCATGCGCCCCCAGAGTACAGTTTCTCAGTGTACACTCGCTGTTTTGTTCAAACATCAGGATAATATGCAGAGAACAGTATTCGACCTGTAACAGTAGGCCGTAAGCATTGGCTGTTCTAGGATTCTCAAGATGGTGCAGAAGCAAGTATGCTCTGCTACACAATTATCGAGATGGCAAAACTTTATAACATAAAAATATATGACTACATTCTGTTCCTGCTCAGTGCACGTCCGAGAAAGAATATGACCGATGAAGAACTTGATAAACTTTCACCGTGGAGCGAAGGAATCCAACACGGATACAGACATATATAAATTCTCAAGAATCCCAGAAGACATAATGACAACTGGGCCTATTTTATACCCAGAAATAAATCGGATACGATAGTCTCATGATATAATGGAGGAATTCAAGTAAACATGGATGA
>JAQXRN010000240.1 GCA_029218545.1 Bacillota bacterium
GAGAAGCATTTAGAAGCTGAAGAGGAAATATCCTGCTATGAATGTATGAAATTTATGCTCCTGTTTTCAGCTAATGAGGCGACTAATGCTTTCGCCTTCAGCATGTATGATGATTATGGTGACTTTGTAGACAGGATGAACAAAAAGGCGGAAGAGTTGGGCTGCAAGAATACACAGTTTGTAGATACCAGTGGTTTGTCAACCATGAACAAAACCACACCTGCGGATATGGTGAAAATCTGCAGAGAAGCCATGAAGAATGAAAAATTCCGTGAGATTGTTAGAAGCGAAAAAGGAGAACTGCCTGTTTCAAACAAGAGAACAGAGCCGATGCCTTATGAAACTCTTCTGAGACTGATTTATCCTGATGATAGATATGAAAGCCCATATTCCGAATACATAATAGGAATAAAAACAGGATGGATTCCTGCGTCGGGGTATTGCTATTCCTGCTGCATGGAAAAAGACGGGTATGTGTTCTACTCTGTAGTTATGGGCGGCGAAGAAACCGAAGTGAATGGCAAATGGGCCCAGGGAGACTTTGTTGATACCTTAGCTCTGCTGCAGCTCACTGATAATTTCAAACCGGATGCATCGAATAATTCTGCAGTGATAATTGCTGCGGCGGTTGCTGTGGCGTTTGCGATAGTATTAATCCTGCTAAAAAGACGTAAATAGGATTAAATAGGATTAAAACTTTATAAAATGAGAATTAATAAAGAAACTCAACCTTGAATACTACCAGCTTGTTAAGTTAGAATTAAGAATAAATTGGCATAATTATTGCTTTGTAAAATGTTAATATAATTTAGCCAAAAGAAGGATGTTAAAGTATGAAATATGATTTAACAGGCTTTGATAGTTATTTACAAAAACTTGTTGAAGAAGGAAAGTATCCGGGAGTATCCGTAACCATACGTGGACCGGAAGGGATAGTCTTCGACAAAGGTTATGGTAAACGAAGCGTCAAACGAGATACGGATGTTGACACCGACACCATATTCGGTGTTGCATCTATGAGTAAGTCTATGGTGGGTTTGGCATGCTGCATTTTGCATGTTGAAGGTAAGATGAGCATTTACGACCCGATAAAAAAGTTTTTTCCGAGTTTCAAAATACCCGGAATTCCTGATGAGTGCATAACGGTGGATATGATGATGCAGCACAGAGCAACCATTCCACCTATGGAACCCCTTGAATGGTCAATCGCCATGAACAGCATTGAAAGGGACAGTAAATGGTATAGGCATATGCTTGCAACTGCTCCTAACAAAATGGATGATATCCAGCAGATTATTGATTATATTTCAAAAGGTGATTACGTACCTCTGGGAATGCCTGGAGAATATATGAGTTATTCTAATGAAGGATATGCAATTCTTTCCTATATAGTGGATAAGGCATCTGGAACCACTCTTGAAGAATTCCTTAAAGAGAGGGTATTTGAACCGATAGGGATGACACGAAGCATTCTTGACTATGACTGCAGTGAGGCAAAAATAATTGCAGATGGCAATATCACATCATTGTTCGAGATGATAGATGGAAAACTTCTTGAGGATGATAACTGGTCGGTTCTTCCGCCATTTAGAGGATGTGCTTGTGTGAAGTCTACGTCAAGAGATATGTCGGCCTATTACAAATGTCTTGGGGATAAAGGCGTTTGGAAGGGCAGACAGGTTATACCTGCGGAAGCGATCGAATTGATGGTAGGAAACAGATTTCCTGTTTCAGTTGAGCCTTACTACTGCTGCGGACTGAACAAGCGAAAGATAGAGGACATGGTTGTATGCGAGCATTCCGGAGGTTTACATGGAGTTTCCAGTTACGGAGGATTTACTGACAACGGATATTCAATGGCAGTTCTTTGCAATGCCGGTGATTACGATATGGAACCATTTATCTGGGGATGCTACAACTTTGTAAATGGTTGGGATTACACTAAGCCGTTAAGATGGGCGGAACCTGCGGGTACAGAATTTTCAATGCCTGAGGCTTTGTGCGGAGACTTCCTTGTTAAGGAAGGTGTTCCTACTCATACAATCGTTAGATATGAAGATGGAAAGCTGAAGGCAAAATACGGAGAAACGGAAGTAGAGCTTCTTCACTGCGGCGGAACCGTATTTGCAGCAGTAAGAGAGGGCGACCCGAATAGAAGGGTTAGCACATTCAAGTTTTTCCTTCGCGAAGGAAAAGCTTGGGCGGTAAGATGTTATACAAGATTTTACCAGAGG
>JAQXRN010000241.1 GCA_029218545.1 Bacillota bacterium
TGATTTTTCAATGCCCTCTTTATATGCCTTATATGCATATTAACTTTCCAGATTAATGTCCTACCAGCTTCCGCCGCCTCCGCCGCCGAAGCCGCCGCCTGAGAAACCACCGAAGCCTCCTCCTGAGAAGCCGCCTCCGCCGCTTCCTGAGTCTCCACCTGTAGGAATGTGAATATTCTTTTCAAAGCTGCGCCCGCAAGCTCTTGTCATGTTTGAAATCATCCAGATATCAAACATGTCAATATCTCTACCCACATACCAGGATGGTTTTGCCATAGGTATCTTTTCAAATTTCTTTACCCATTTATCGGTTAGTCCCATTACATATGCATACGGCAATACGTTATAGAAATAACCCGGGTCTTCTTCAACCAAAGCATTGATTTTGGAAAGCTCCGCAGTTTCAATAAAGTTCTTTAGACCTAAAACCTTTCCCATAATGGCAATGCTCTTGGCAGTTCTCTGTCTCATAAGAACCGTTGCAATGCATTCTCCTGTAAGAAGCACTGCCAGCAACACAAATATCCATACAGCTTCAAACATTACCATTCCTACAAGGTAAGAATATGCACAAACAGATATTATCAGGAGCAACCAGACAATCACACTGCTAATCTTTTTGGATGCCGGTTTCATTGTATAAATCATATACTCTCTTACAACTGCGACAGCAAGAATAATAGCAACTGCTATGGCAGCTATTGCAGCAAATACCATTACGACGGTCTTTGCACTGTACCATTCAGCAAGCAGCATATTCGCTATCAGTAAAACCACTGTCATCACCATTCCAAGAACCTGGAAAACGGCAGACTTAATTGACATCTGTCTATTTTTGACCGAGCTGAAGTGTCCTCTCAGCTGTTCGATTGCAGTCAGGTAACTTTCGCCGAAATCTTCATCGAGATCGTCAAAGTTGATTTCATCTCCTTTATTGAACAATCCTCTAAAGAGAGTCTTCGCAAAGTTCTTTTCCTTTGGCTCGATATCTTTCAGCTTTCTGAGAATAATGCTCTTTTCGCTCTCCTGCTGGATGGATATGTATCCCTTCTCTGCATAATATAGAATAAGCGAAATGATATCACGCTTGTCTATAGAATTGTCGATAATAAATCCCACCTCTGCAGGGGTCATTCCCTCAGGCGGATAAAACTCTACAGTAGGAATAATTCTCTTATCTCTTCCAAAGAAGAACCAAAGCAATATGATAATAACAGGTATAACAAGACCCATAGCTATCGCTAAAGTCTTTGACCACCCGTAGCCTGCTTCACCTTCCCAGTACCCTTCAGGAAGCTCACAGAGTACAGTTATGCCTTTTCCCTGTTCGAGCCCGCTTGCCTTAACTGAAAGAGTTCTTGTCTTTTTGTCATAGGTCCACTGAACATCCCCGGAACCGGTAAATCCGTATTTGCCGCTGTATACCTTTATTTTACCTTCATCGATTTTCTTAGGAAAAACGATTGTGGCAGACGAACTTTTAATAGGAGTTTCCCAGCCCGTAGGCAGAATGTCCACATAGAAAAAGTCCTTTGACTCATCTCTGTCATCATGAATAACCATTCTGTAGTTTATTTCATAATTCTGCCTTCCTGTTACAGTTTCATCCTCATCGCCGATCTGAACAACCATGTTGCTATCTTCCGAATAGTCGCTGAAGTTCCATCCGGGAACATCAATGTCTTTAATACTCATATATCCCATATCATCAAAGTTTCCATATGGAATATATCTGAAAATACCATGTTTCTGTGTAGCAAAATTAACAGAAATACTTTCTTTAACTTGGTATGTGTTATCCTTGTTTACTGCAATAAAAACATCGTAGCTGTCTGTAGTGTAGCTTGCTGCTAAAGCAGGTGATGCACCGAAAACAAGGCACACCAAAAGTGCTGCAACTATTGCAGTTCTTCTAAGTATCTTGCTTGAAAAAGTCATAATATCCACCTGAATTCTAGAAGCTTACCTTCACATTCTGTCTTTCTTCAGCAGCATCAACTTCAAACATAGCCTTCTTTTCAAATTTGAAAATTCCCGCAATAATATTTGAAGGGAATGCTTCGCACTTTACATTAAACTGCTTAACTACAGCATTGTAGTATTTACGTGAGTTAGCAATATCCTCTTCCACTTTCTTCAGCTGGTTCTGAAGATCAAGGAAGTTCTGATTTGCCTTTAAATCAGGATAATTTTCAGCAATTGCAAATAAGCTCTTGAGAGTTCCCTGCAACTGATTTTCCCCTGCAATTTTATCCTCAACTGTTGCTGCACCCTGTGCCATGTTTCTTGCTTCGATTACTTTTGTAAGAGTTTCTTTTTCGTGAGCTGCATATCCCTTAACTGTTTCTACCAGGTTTGGAATAAGATCATATCTCTTCTTCAGATATACATCCATTGTGGCAAAAGCCTCTTCACAATTGTTTTTAAGCTTGATAAATCCATTGTACATTCCTATTACTGCAACAACGATTACAACGATTACTAATAAAGCGATTATCATTTTTCTCCTCCTTTAATACCTTAATAATGTCTTTTATTTCAAATCCCAGTCAATAGGTTTTTGACCCGTTATCTCCAGAAATCTGTTGGCCTTGCTGAAGTACCCTCCTCCAAAGAATCCTCTGTAGGCAGAAAGGGGGCTTGGATGAGGTCCTGCAATAATCATATGATTCTTATTGGTTATCAATGCCTCTTTTGCCCTTGCGTTGGAGCCCCATAGTATAAATACCATAGGTGCCTCCCTTTCGTTAAGGTGTCTTGCCACGGAATCGGTAAATTCCTCCCATCCCTTACCTCTATGAGAGTTGGCTTGCCCTTTGCGAACGGTTAAAACATTGTTCAGAAGAAGCACACCCTGTTTTGCCCATTTTTCCAGGTATCCGTGGTCAGGTGGTGTAATTCCAAGGTCATTTTCGATTTCTTTATAAATATTTACAAGGGATGGTGGAATCTGCACTCCCTTGTTTACGGAAAAGCACAGACCGTGAGCCTGATTCGGTTCATGATAAGGATCCTGCCCTAAGATTACCACTTTGGTGTTCTCATATGAGGAATATCTCAATGCGTTGAAAATATCCTCTTTAGGAGGATAGATAGTCTGTTCCTCATATTCCTTTTTCAGAAAATCTCTAAGGTTCAGAAAGTACTCCTTGTCAAATTCTTCAGCCAGTATTTCATCCCAGTCATTGCCGATATGTACCACTTTTATTCTGCCTCCCCTTTACTCCATTTGAAATATTATAGCACAATGTGTATAATGTTGCCATGAGTAAAATTTATGTTAGTAAAGAAGCAAACAGCCACCTGATAAAATACCTTGAAGAACAAGGTCATAAGGTGTCTCTTATGGAGTCAAAAGCCGATATTGACCCGCCCATCAGCTGCCATCCCGACATCTACATGTGCCAGCTGACCCCTGAGGCAGTCTTTCATGGAAATCCTGAAAAGCTTGGAAGAGACTACCCATCTCATGCCATATATAACGGCTGTTCAACGGGCAAATTCTTCATTCACAACCTGAAGATTACAGATTCTGAACTTCTTGAAGCTGCCTGCGGCAAAGGTCTGATAACGGTCCACGTTCCTCAAGGCTACAGCAAATGCAATATTGTGGTTGTAGACGAGGATTCAATCATAACTTCAGACATGGGCATCTTCAGATCTGCCTTAAAAGCGGGGCTCGAAGTTCTTCTTATCGAGCCAAAGCAAGTGATACTTCATGGCTACCCTTACGGCTTTCTTGGAGGCGCCAGCGGCAGAATCGGCGATACCATATTGTTTAACGGCGATTTATCAAAGCATTCAGATTTCAAGGAAATATGCCGGTTCATTTCTAGTCGTGGCTTAAAGACAAAATATTTTACAGAGTACCCACTCACAGATATCGGGTCAATAATACAGGAGAAAAAATGAAAAAACACGCAATCATTCCCATCTTCATACCCCATAAGGGCTGCCCAAATGATTGTATCTTTTGCAACCAGAGAAAAATTACGGCAAGAACAGCGGATGTTACCCCTTCCGATATTCATAATACTATTAAGACCTATATGTCAACTTTGTCAGTAATGGATATGGAAACTATAGAACTGTCCTTTTTTGGGGGTTCTTTTACCGGAATTCCTATGGAAGAACAGACCGCCTTTCTTGAAATTGCAAAGGAGTATAAGGATAGGGGAATCATAGACAAGATTCATCTGAGTACGCGCCCGGATTATATCAATCATGCAATTCTCGATAATCTCAAAAAATACGGTGTCGATGTAATAGAGCTGGGAGTGCAATCCTTTGCCGAGCCCGTGTTAAAGGCTTCAAGAAGATGCCACGACGCAGCATGTGTCTACGAAAGCAGCCGGCTAATCAAGGAATACGGTTTTACCCTCGGAATCCAGCTCATGATAGGCCTTCCCGAGGATACCCTTGAATATGATATTTTTTCTGCCAGAGAGGCTGTCTCACTAGCCCCCGAAATTGCCAGACTGTACCCAACAGTGGTTATTAAGGATACACCATTATACGATGAGATGGAAGCAGGCAGATTCGTTCCCATGACTGAAGATGATGCCGTTATGAGAACGGCTCGCATGTACGAGATTCTCACAGATGCAGGAATCAATGTAATCAGAGTGGGGCTTAAGTCCAGCGACATTATTTCCGACCCTTCCACTACATCCGGAACCTTTCATCCAGCCTTCAGACAGCTTGTTGAAGGATATTTAGCTAAGGAAAGCCTTGAAAAGCAAGTCAAAATTATGTATGCTAGAAGGGATACTTCTATGAAGGACTCAAGACATGAATCAATTAAAGTGGCCTTTATTTCAAATCAGAAATGTTACAACAACATGTTTGGTCATGGAGGAATCAATAGAAAATATTTTTCAACAGAATATGATAGGCTAGACATCAGATATATGTGCGATTACCAGTTCAGCAGTGATCTGCACCTTAAAGATAATCAATATCTGGTTAAAGACCTTTCAAAATACTAAATTTAAGGAGATTTTGCAATGAAAGCAGTATTAACAGTAATCGGTAAAGATATGGTGGGCATTTTAGCCAAGGTTGCATCCTCATGTGCAGAAAAAAATGCCAATGTACTTGAAGTTACTCAGTCCATTCTGGATGGATATTTCTGCATGGTTATGGTGATTGATATCAGCAAGCTTACATGTGAGCTTGATGAACTTGGCACTACCGTAAGAGCAGCTGTTCCTGATATGGTAATCCATGTTATGCATGAAGACATTTTCAATTCCATGCACAGAATATAATTAAACGGAGGAAACTTTATGATAAACTTTAATGACATCATGGAAACCATTACCATGATTCAGGAAGAAAATTTAGATATACGAACCATTACCATGGGAATTTCTCTATTGGATTGCGCCGATGCAGATATAGATCGTTCCTGTGAAAAGATTTACAACAAGATAACCACTAAGGCTAAGAACCTTGTTGCTGTAGGAGAAGCAATAGAAAAGAAATACGGCATTCCTATTGTAAACAAGAGAATCAGCGTTACTCCAATTGCGATACTTGTAGCTGCAAGCGGCGGTGACCCTGTTAAATATGCAAAGACCCTAGATAGAGCCGCAAAGGAAGTAGGTGTAAATTTCATCGGTGGCTTCAGTGCCCTAGTTCAAAAGGGCTTCAGTGCAGGTGACAAAGAACTGATTCAGGCAATTCCTCGTGCTCTGGCCGAAACAGACTTCGTTTGCTCCTCAGTAAATATCGGATCAACAAAAGCCGGTATCAATATGGATGCTGTAAAGATGATGGGTGACGTGGTAAGGGAAGCTGCAGAGCTTACAAAAGACAAGCAGTGCATAGGTGCTGCAAAGCTGGTTGTTTTCTGCAATGCACCTGAAGACAATCCTTTTATGGCCGGTGCCTTCCACGGTATCAGCGAACCTGATGTAGTACTAAATGTGGGTGTTTCCGGTCCCGGAGTTGTTCGTGCAGCTCTTACAAGACTTCCGGATGATGCACCTCTTAATGAAGTTGCAGAGCTTATCAAAAAGACTGCATTTAAAATTACAAGAATGGGACAGTTAGTTGGTACAGAAGCAGCAGAAATGCTGGGTATCCCATTTGGAATAATTGACCTTTCACTGGCACCTACACCTGCTGTTGGCGATTCAGTTGCTTATATCTTAGAAGAAATCGGCCTTGAACAATGCGGAACACACGGAACAACCGCTGCTCTCGCAATGCTTAACGACGCAGTTAAAAAGGGCGGCGTAATGGCATCCTCTTCAGTAGGCGGACTGTCGGGAGCATTTATTCCTGTTACAGAAGATGCCGGAATGATCGATGCCGCGCGTAAGGAAACACTTTCCATAGAAAAGCTTGAGGCCATGACAGCAGTTTGCTCTGTAGGTCTTGACATGATTGTAATTCCTGGAGATACTCCTGCTACAACTATTTCTGCCATCATTGCCGACGAAGCAGCAATCGGCATGGTAAATTCAAAAACTACTGCAGTGAGAGTAATCCCTGCAATAGGTGTTCCTGAAGGAGAAGAACTCGACTTCGGCGGTCTGCTTGGAAATGGTCCTGTAATGAAGCTTCGCCCTCAGTCATCATCAAAAATGATAAACAGAGGCGGCAGAATACCGGCACCAATGCAAAGTCTGAAAAACTAATATGAAGGAATATGAAGATTGTGTGGTTTATTGCCCGCTCCCATTGACATTAGTGCTCTATACGAGTAAATTATGGTTATGATTTTAAAAGGAGGGAGAAATCTGATGGGCAATTTTCGATATAAACTTGCACAATTCATGATAGGAAGAAACGGTTTTGATACATTCTGTCACGCTTTACTAAAACTGGCTCTTTTTCTGATAATTGCCGACATCATAGTTCCCGGAAGAATTCTTCAAAAAATCGGTTTCCTGGCAATACTATATTCATATTTTAGAGCGTTTTCTCGCAATGTAGTCAGAAGACGTGCAGAGAATTACTGGTATGTTGAGACTATTGATATGCCTATAAGGGCCTACAGAGGTCGTGACCATAAGAACTATGTATATTTTAAGTGTCCTACATGTAAACAGACTTTGAGGGCTCCTAAAGGACGTGGCAAGATAAGAGTTACTTGCAGTCGTTGCAACAGTAAATTCGAAAAAAAAGTTTGATAGCATTATTATTTGATAGCATTATAAAAGGATGTCCACATCAGAAAAAGGACATCCTTTTTTAATCTTTTAAATCAGCCCGCTTACAAAATCAAATAGCGGAACAAGTGCAACAGGCAAGAAAATAGCCGGCGTGTAGTTCATTATCTTAAGTTTGGTTGCACCGATTAGATTCAGTGCCATTCCAACAAGCATAAGAGAGCCGACACATGTCATTTCTGCAATTACCGCATCGCTTAAAAATGGCTGAATAAATTGCGCAAGCAACACAATTCCGCCTTGAAACACAAGCACAAATCCAGCAGATGCCAAAACTCCCACGCCCAGTGAAGCCGCAAAGAACACCGATGATATTCCGTCCATTGTAGCCTTGGTTATAAGCATTGTGTTATCACCTATAAGTCCCGCCTGAAGAGAACCGACAATGGTCATGGCACCAACACAAAACAACATGCTGGCTGTAATAAACCCTTCAGAAAAGGAAGGACCGCCTTCTTGAGATTTATTAATAAACTTCTTTTCGAATTTCTCAACGCCTCTGTTTACTCTGGCATCAATATCGAGAGCCATGCCTATTACGGCACCTACCGCCATGGAAATTACGGCAATTATCGCATTTTGACCTTCAAATGCACCGCTGATTCCAATATACATTGTAACCAGACCCATGCCGCTTATGATGAAGCCTGACCAGTTATCAGGTATCGCCTTTTTGGCAGCAAGGCCTATCAGACTTCCTATTACTACAGTTACAGTGTTAACTATTACTCCAAGCAAGGTTATTCACCATCCTCATCCGGTGCGATTTCTTTTTCGAGAGCTTCAATAGCAGCTAAACGCTCATCTATTTTATCACAAAGCTCCTTAAATTTTTCAACATCTGCATGAGTCCCTGACTTCATGGAGCTATAGACATATTCGCCTATTTCCTCCTTGAGGTCCTTAATCTTTCCTTTTTCGAGGACAATTTTTCCTTTGGCTTTTCCATAATCAAGAGTTTCTCCTGCCATTTCGCCTACCTTGTTTGCCATCTGTCCTAATTTGTCAATAAAAGCCATGTTTTTTCCCTCCTATATTTGTGCTGTTTATTTGTGCTGTTTTTATTTTTTTGCCTTGTAGTTTTTCCAGTATTTGCTGTATAAGTCATCTGCTTCAGAACCAAGATTCATGAGTGTTTCTGATTTTGCAAGTATATCCTGTGAAGGATTTAATACATCTGCAGTTGTCATATCTGCTATCTCTTTATTTGGAATCGCATAAGTTAGATACTCAAAATTTGTAGCAGCAACCTTTCCATCAAGCATAAAGTTTATCCATGCTTCAGCGCCTTCTTTGTTAGCAGCATTAGATGTAATTGCCCAGCAGTCTGTCCAAACTTCTGTACCTTCCTTTGGCACAACGAAATCAATATTTTCATTTAATTCCTGTGAATATAACACTTCGCCTGAAGTTATTACTGCAAGGGCTGCAGACTCTCCAATCATTAGATCTCTTGCACTGTCGTTTGCCAGCTTGTAAACCAATGATTTTTGTTTCAGCAGAAGATCGGTCATTTCCTTTATCTGGTTTTCATCCGTTGTGTTCATTGAATATCCTAATATTTTGCCTGCAATCATGTACATTTCACGAACAGAATCAGGCATAATAATCTGATCCTTATATTTTTCATCCCACAAATCAGTCCAGGAATCAATATCTTCAGCCTTTACCATAGTCTTATTATACATGATTCCGTATGTTCCCCATGTATGTGGAACGCTGTGCTTCATATCCGGATCAAAATCCTGGAAAAATGACTTCACATTGTCAGTTATATTTGCTGCATTTGGCACATTATCGTAGTTTATCTCACCTAACAAATCATTTTCAATAAGCTTTGCAATCATGTAATCTGATGCACAAATTACATCATACTTTGCTGTATCATTCTTGATAACAGGGAACAGCTCCTCGTTTGTATCGAAATAGTCGATAATGACATCATATCCGGTCTGTTCTTCAAATTCATATTCTAAATCAGGATCGAAATAATCCCCAAAGCAATATACATAAACTTCTCCCTTTGAACCTTTCTTACTGCCGCCACAGCCGGCCATCAGCCCCGTAATCATCACAAAAATAAGCATCAGGGCAAAAACTTTTACAGCTCTCTTTTTCATTTTTCTTTCCTTTCTTTAACGATGTAGATATCAATTTTTAACTTTTATCTGTTTTTTCTACTGCTTAAAATATTAACAATTACCAATATGATTAATACCAGCAGAAATATTACTGTTGATAATGCATATAATGTCGGTCTTATTCCAACCTTCACCTGACTGTAAATCAAGGTAGAAAGGGTATTTATTCCTGCTCCTCTGGTGAAATGTGTAATTACAAAATCATCAACAGACATAGTAAAGGATAATAAGAATCCTGATAATACCCCGGGCATAATATCCGGTAGAACCACTTTAAAAAAGGCATATGCAGGGGATGCGCCAAGATCCAGTGCTGCTTCGTATGTGCTGTTTTGAAGTTGTTTAAACTTCGGCATTACAGAAAGAATAACATACGGTATGCAAAAGGTTATGTGGCTAAAAAGCACAGTCCCGTAATTAAGTGAAATTCCACAAACTACAAACATCAGCATAATGGATATACCTGTTACAATATCTGCATTTAACAGAGGTATATTATTTAATCCCATTATCATCAGCCTGCTTTTTTCCTTCATGGAATTCATCCCTATGCAAGCCAAAAGTCCAATAACAGTTGCTATAGCTGCCGCCCAGAATGCAATGGTTAAAGTATTAATCAGCGCATCCATAATTACTTTGTTTCCCAGCATTTCCTCATACCATCTGAAGGAAAAACCCATCCATTTTGTCATTGTTTTTCCATCATTAAAGGACAGCACCATCAGAGTTAAAATTGGAAGATAAAGAAACAGCAGGATTGCTGCAAGGTACAGACCACGACAAACCTTGGATGCTATTTTTCTAGTTTTAAAGTTCATCATAGCATGTTTCCCTCCCCTTCTCTGTCAAATTTTTCTATCATAATCATACTGATTACTATAAATACCATCATAACCAATGATAATCCGGCACCTAGATTCCAGTTGGAGCTTACGGTAAATTCCTGCTCTATGATGTTTCCAATGAGATTTACCTTTCCACCACCCAACATTGTGGAGATGGCAAAAGTGGTCAGAGACGGCACAAATACCATGGTTATTCCGCTGACTATTCCGGGCACTGAAAGTGGCACTATTATTCTTTTTAAAACAGTTGCCTTGCTTGCCCCAAGATCATACGCAGCCTCAATGAGACTGTTGTCGATTTTAATCATAGCATTGTAAATCGGTAAAACCATAAAAGGTAAATAGTCATAAACCATGCCCAGAACTACCGCTGTTGGTGTATTTATTATGTCTAAAAGAGGCAACTCCAATGACTTAAGTATCAAGTTTATTACGCCATTTCTTTCAAGTAATACCTGCCACGCCATAGTTCTAAGAAGGAAATTCATCCACATTGGCAGAATGAATACAAATATCATAAATCCCTTTTTGCCCAAATTACTGTCTTTAAGTATCAGCCCTAAAGGAAAAGCTATTATCAAACAGATAATAGTGCTTATAAAAGCAAGAAGTAATGACAGACCCAATGCCTGCGGATGGTCTCCGGTCACAATGGCAAAAATATTATCTACGGTAAAAGCTCCGCTTCTATCTGTAAGACCGTAAAAAGCGATTACTACCATTGGAATAATTGTTCCGCATAAAATAAACGCTAAAAATGGTCCGGAAAATATTCTTTTAATATTTCTATTCATCTAACGCCATCGCCTCCTCGTCTTCAGATTGCGGCTTATGCATAATTTGAATGTTCTCCGGTGCAACCTTCATAGACACGCGAGTGCCTACAGGATAACTTGTTGTGTTCTGCACCAGCCATTCGAAGCCCCCTGCTTCAATGCACATTTCGTAGTGAACTCCAATAAACACATTGGAAGTTACCGTTCCGTCTATTGTACCTTCTCCGGGCTTTCCAATAATGATGTCTTCAGGTCTTATTACAACGTCGACAGGCTTATTTCTTCCAAAGCCTTCATCTATGCAGGAGAAAATGTGCCCGCAAATCTTAACGACTCTGTCCTCAATCATTACAGCATCAATGATGTTGCTGTCACCGATAAAGTCTGCTACAAACGCATTCTCAGGCTCGTTATATATTTCTTCAGGTGTACCCATCTGCTGAATGTAACCCTGATTCATTACTACCACCTTATCGGACATGGTAAGTGCTTCTTCCTGGTCATGAGTTACATAAAGGAAGGTTATTCCAAGTTCCTTCTTCAGTCTGATCAGCTCGTACTGCATCTCCTGCCTCAGCTTCAAGTCAAGTGCTCCTAAAGGCTCATCCAAAAGCAGTATCTTTGGCTCGTTTACGATGGCTCTTGCAATTGCAATTCTCTGCTGCTGTCCTCCGGAAAGAGAATCAACGGAACGTTTCTCGAACCCGCTGAGGTTTACAAGCTTAAGAGCATATTTTATTTTATCATTTATATATTCCTTACTTTTGCCGCTTATTTTCAGTCCAAAAGCGATGTTTTCAGCAATGTTCATGTTTGGGAACAGCGCATACTTTTGAAAAACGGTATTCAACGGTCTCTTGTTTGGTGCAAGATTTGTAATATCCTCACCCTTAAAGAGCACCTTGCCTGTGTCAGGAGTTTCAAAGCCTCCCAAAATTCTTAATGTAGTTGTCTTACCGCATCCTGATGGTCCAAGGAGCGTTATAAATTCATTTTCTTTTATTTTAAGGTTAAATTCGTCAAGAACCAGTTCCCCGTCAAAAGACTTGGAAATGTCACAAAATTCAATTAATGGCATTTTTTAATTTAGAAACTCGGTGGCGTACTTACCCACAGAATTTCCGCTCCTTTCTTCGATGTAATGTAGTGTTTTTTATCGGGCGTGTAGTAAAAGGCCTCTCCTGCCTTGGCAATATATTTATCACTGCCCAAACATATTGTAATCTGCCCTTTAAGAACATACCCAAATTCCTCTCCTTCATGTGGATTGTCAGGATATGTCTGTCCTCCTGCCTTCAGGGAAAGCCTTATGGGTTCCATCATGTTCTTCTGAGCATTAGGTATTATCCACTCTGTCATATTGCCCAGTTCCTCATCTATTTTTTCAAAATAATCAGATTCACCAAAGACAATCTGTGACTTCTCTTCTTTTGCAAAGAATTCGCTGATGGTCATTCCAAGACATTGCAGAATATCTTCTAAAGTTGAAATTGACGGTGAAGTTAAATCGTTCTCAAGCTGGGAAATAAAGCCCTTTGATAGTTCGCTTCTATCTGCCAGCTCCTCCTGAGTCAAACCGTTTAATACTCTTAATTCCTTTATTTTGGCACCTATGTCCACTTTCTCACCGCCTCTGTTTTTAATAATTTTAAACTAAAAGTTTAGAAATACTAAACTAAATAGCATATATTATTATATATTAATTTATTGCTAAGTCAATAGCAATTAATGGATTATTGGGGTTGCTCTTTTAGACCTTGAGGTTTATAATGGCTTCATGGTTATTATTTTAAGTAAAATTGCAGGAATATTTATAGTTATGCTTCTCGGGCTTTTGATAAACAAAGCAAAGGTTATTCCCGGAGAAGCAAATCACTACTTCGTAACATTATTACTTTGGGTAACAACGCCTTGTATGATTTATTGCTCTATTACAAGCAGAGAATACGATCCGAGCATTCTATCCTCTACAATTCATATGTTTGTAATAGGTGTTGCATTTTTCCTTTTGGCGGTCATAATCGGTTTTGCTTTGGCTAAATACGTTCTAAAGGTTCCGGAAAAAGATTTGGGCATCTATGTGGCATCATTCGGAGGTATTAATAACGGCTTCATGGGTTTTCCTATTACTCTTGCCCTCTTTGGTAACAATGCGTTGTACTATATGGTTATTTTCAACATAGCTCTGAATATCTACATGTATTCAGCATGTCCTATAATTATGGGTATTGGTCATGACACTGGCAAGTTCAATGTCAAATACATTTTTAAGACATTGGCAAACCCTTCAACCATTATCTGCGTAGTAAGCATGGTTATGCTGGTTAAAGGCTGGAACATTCCCGATGTGTTATTCGAAAGTGTCGAAATGGTAGGAGATATAACGGTACCGTTGTCAATGCTGGTGGTAGGTATGCAGCTTGGACAAAGTGATGTGCTTAAAATTCTGAAGAACAAAAGGCTTCTTCTATTCTCTGTTATCAAAATGGTATCACTGCCTGTATTGGTTTTCCTTTTTGTAAACTGGCTGCCTGTTATTACAGCTGTAAAGATTGCAGCAGTCATCGGAGTTACATTCCCTTGTGCTGTTGTTGTATCCGCCATTGCACTTATGGAAAACAGAAATTCAATCTTAGCCTCAGAAATGGTTGCAATAACCACATTCCTTTCGGTTATTACAATCCCAATTGTTTCGCTTCTTCTTGGAGGCTATTACGGAGTATAAAAGCATAAAAAGAAAAACTTGGGAGTAATATTTCTTCCAAGTTTTTTTAATACATTATTATTGCTCTTACAGGACATGCCGCTGCGCAATATCCGCAAGTAAGACATTTTACTTCATCTATCTGTGCCAATCCGTTTTCGTTGTAAAAAATTGCTTGAGATTCACACATCTTAAGGCATGTACCGCAGCCTTCGCAATCGCTCTGCTCTATGCACATCTTCTTCTGCGACACATCAGGATTGTAATTCGGACTCATCCTGCCATCCATATAGTCAAACAGGTCATCTACATCTCTGCTTTCTCCAAAGCCTATCATGACTGAATCTATTTCCTGTTTTTCCAAGACATACTTAAGAGCCTTCTGATAATTGGAAGTCAAATTTCCTCCGCCAAAGGCCTTCATTGAGAAAACACCCTTGCCTGAATCATGGCATTTTGTAATTGATTCCATCATTTCAGCTGCTGTACCCGGACCATTTCCCTTACGAATGCCCAGACCCGCATAATTAATTAACGGGAAAACCACATCGCACTCAGGCACATCTGCCATTTCAGAAGTAACCAAAAGGTCATGAGTTGATATGCCGCAGGCTCTGATTATTCCTTTAGCCTTTGCATCCTGAAGGCAGTCCCAGGCACCTTGCCTTTCTTCAAACTGACCGCATCTTAACTCGTGCAGCAGGAAAATATCTATTACATCTCTGTTGAGGCTTTTTCTGGCCTCATCAATAGCTGATTCCATGGACCTATAGTCAAGGCACAGGCTTTTTGATGATATAACAGGTTCATAACAGCTTCCTTTAAGTGCCTCTCTTATATAGGGGTATGTCTTATAGTACTGAGCCGTATCTAAAAAAGTAATGCCTCTGTCTAAAGCATATCTGATTATTGAAGCGCCCTCATCAAGGGGCAGTGCTCTCTGATTGGGTCCGATAGGTAAAACTCCCATTCCAACTCTTGAAACTTTTATATTCGTTTTTCCAAGTATTGCATATTTCATATAAAACCTCTTCCTTTTTAGATTATAATCTAGTATAATTTTATTGTAAATATTATTATTGGGGGTATAAGTTAGTGCCGACTACAAATCATATTTCGTCCGATGAACGATTTGAATCATTTAGACACGCTTACAGGGCCGCTATCAAAGAAGTCAGAACAAAAATTGAGATTCTTTCCGAAGACTTCGCTGTACGACATGACTACAATCCTATTCATCACATGGAACGTAGGTTGAAGACTGCCGAAGGTATCGAAGAAAAGCTTATCCGATATGGCAAAGATGTTTCACTTGAATCTGCAAAAGAATACATAATGGATATCGCCGGCGTCAGAGTAGTGTGTAATTTCATCGACGACGTTTACAGAATTGCTGACATGCTTATGTCTCAAAGCGATCTGAAGTTTATAACTAAAAAAGACTACATAGAGAATCCAAAACCAAACGGATACAGAAGTCTTCATCTTGTTGTAGGTGTCCCTGTTTATCTGCTTAACGGATGTGAATATGTCCCTGTAGAAATACAGATAAGAACGGTTGCTATGGATTTTTGGGCCAGCCTTGAACATCAGTTAAGATACAAGAAAGGCAAGGATTTACCTGAAAGAATTGACATGGAACTGAAATTCTGTGCTGATGACAGTACACAGCTTGACAAGAGAATGCAGCTTCTCTTTGACGAACTCTATAAAAACAGCTGATAAAAAAAGGAGGTTAGATTTTAGTCTAATCTCCTTTTTATATCTTATGCCAATTTGCATATTATGCAAGCAGATATAAATCATCTAGCCCCTGAAGCTGCATCAGCACCCAAATCGCGTCGTTAACTTCCATTCTCGTATTGAAATATCCGAAACTGAATCTAGCAACACCGTTTGCTTCTGCTTCAGGCCCTAAATCCTTCATAAGTCTAGGACAGTCCAAATCTCCGCATTTAATTGCAATATGGTTTTTCTGCATATAGTCCTTTACTTCCTTTGCAGTAAAACCTTTAACATTAAGGGATACTGTAGGTATTCTTGTGTTGGTTCCGAAATCGCCGTATACCTTTACGTCCTTCATGGATTTTGTTGCCTCAAAGAATCTCTTAGCTAATCTATGTGGGCACATGGCAATTCCGTACATACCCTTTTCCAGTATAAAGTCAAGAGCTGCTAAAAGACCTCCAAGTTTTTCAGGTGAAGGCTCATGAACAACCTTCTTTTCTACTTCTGGATTCAATGATAGTCCTCTTCTGAAACATATTCCTCCTGTTCCATAAGGTCCCATGAGCTTTTTATGTCCTGCAAAACACAGTACATCAAGCTGTATTTCTTCCATATTGATATCTGTAGCGCCTACTGTCTGTGCAGCATCTGCGATTACCACCAGCTTGTTTCTTCTGGCAATTGTACATACCTTGTCAAGGTCTATTATATTACCTGTAACATTGGAGCCATGACAGCATACGATGGCCTTTGTATTTTCTTTTACAGCAGGCTCGATTAATTCATACTCCAGTTTACCGTATTCGTTTACAGGAATAAAGGTTACCTCGCATCCTGCCTCTTCGAGTGCATCAAGCACTGCCTTATATTCCGTATTAGTTGAAATAACATGGTCTCCAGGCTTTACAAAGCTTAAAACAGCTGCACGAACAGCTTCAGTCCCGCTTTGAGTAAGAACGATATTCTCAGGGCTGCTGCATTTTACCAGTCTGGCGATTCTATCCTTCACTTCCTCTGGTGTTGCAGCCTTGGCTTCTTTAACTGCTTCAGGTTTTAATATGGTTGTTGCTGCGTTATTTAAATATGACATAGTCTTCTCCTCATGCATCATTGAGATATATTTTCTCTATTATACATGGTTTTTTCTGAAAAGTCAGCAACTTTATTAAATGCTTTCATCTTCAATCATTCTGTATCCTATTCCCAGTTCTGTAAAAATGTACTCCGGCTCTCCTGGATTCTTCTCCAGTTTACGGCGAATGTTGGCCATATTGACACGTAGTATTCTGTTGTTGTCATCAGCATATGGTCCCCAGACCTCATCTATGAGAGAAGAATATGTAATAACCTTGCCTGAATGCTTTGCAAGCAAGGATACAATCTTATATTCTACCCTAGTCAGATGGATTTCATTGCCATCGACAGTTACCTTTCTTTTTTCAAAATCAACTACAAGTCCCTTTGCAGAATAAGGTCTGAAGCTGTTTACCTGATCCGCTTCAATCTTATTGCTGTGCCTTATTGCAGTTCTGATTCTTGCCAGCAATTCTTCTGTGCCGAAAGGTTTTGTAATGTAATCATCTGCACCGGCATCAAGAGCTAATACCTTTTCTTTTTCCTGAGTTCTTGCAGAAATAACTATTATGGGAATACTTGACCATTTTCTTGTACTCCTTATTATTTCAATGCCGTCCATGTCAGGAAGCCCCAGATCCAGTAAAATAAGATCCGGCATCGACGATGTCAGAACTTCAAGCCCCTCCTTGCCTGTCGGTGCAGAAGTGACCTTGTAATCATTAGTGCTCAATATTTTACTTATAAAATCGCATATGCTCTTTTCATCCTCAATAATCAGAACTGATACTCTCTGCATCATAGCTCATATCCTCCTTTTCTGCCGGCAGGTCAAAATAAAACTCGCTTCCAATGTCAAGATTCTTTGCTTTTATATCGCCGCCGTGTGCCTTTATTATCGTTTTGCATATGGATAAGCCTATGCCCATCCCTTTATATCCATCTGTGTTGTCATCTTCTTTTTTAGAATAACTCTCGCCTTCAAAAAGTGTCTCCAGTTTGTTTTCACTAATACCAACACCATAATCTCTGACGCTGAACCATATTTTTTCGTCCCTGTGCTCTACGTGCAGCTCTATTGGCTGTACGGATTTAGAATGAACATGGGCATTCTGCAGAATGTTGATTATTACCTGCTCGATCAGCATGGGATCCATCATCGCCATTACTACATCATCGGAAAGAAAAATCTTGAGTTTTGCATCAGGAAAACGCTTTTTAAATCTGACTACTGCAGAGGATACCACCTCATCCACTGCCTCTAAGGACTTGTTAACAGATGTAGTGTCGTTATCAATCCTTGTAACGGAAAGCAGGTTCTCTACCATGTTTAGTAACCAGTTTGCATCGTTGGCAATATTTTCAATTATTTCGCGTTTTTCTTCTTTCGAGAAGCTGTCCTCCATTTCCAGATAGGACTCACTGTTGCCTATTATCCCTGTAAGTGGCGTTCTCAAATCATGGGAAACAGCTCTCAAAAGGTTAGCTCTCATCTTTTCCTTCTGTGCCTCGGCCAGTTCCTTTTCCTGCTTTGCCAGAATCTGCGCCTGCTTCTTAAGGTCCGTTGTCATAGCAGATGTTATTACGTAAATTATCAGCATTGCGGCAAAGGTAATGGGATACCCTTCCAAAGTAAGATTAAATGTGTGATAGGGGAATGTAAAAAAATAGTTTACAGAAAAAACACTAAGCACTGCATACAGAAGTCCCCATATATAATCGCTTGTATATCTTGCAACTATCACAATTCCCAATATGTAAAACATTGTTATGTTTACATCTGGATTCGCAATCATCTCCCTAAAAAACAGCGCAATCATGGTTATGCCAAGAGAAGTGGCAAGAAATATTGCGAGATTTTGTCGATGTGTCAGGTTTTTTAACAAAACAACTCCCCCTTTGACAGTATAATATATCTTTTATACGTTAAAATGGTGCTAAAATGCACGATTTTGATGATTATCTATATATTTTTTTATTATAACATTTTGAACTCTTTTATCATAGTATGAATTATACCCTCTTAGAAAGGAGAGATATTTTGATTAAAGACCCTTATATAGGCATGCCTATTCATCTGGACACGTCAAGTGGAAGCTGTCTTGAGAATTATCCTATAGCTATGTCCTATGTTCCTTTCCAGCAGTGGAAATCCACTTACCCACTGGAAAAGGCTCTCGAGAGAGGAACTCTCTTCCCTGAGCTGGACTTACCTTTTTTGGGAGGTAATACCAAATGAATGAAAGACAAATGATGCATCAGATACAGCAAGTGAGCTTTGCCCTTGTAGATTTGAATTTATTCTTGGATTCCCATCCTGATAATATGATGGCTCTTGATTTTTTCCGCGAAATGCAGAAAAAATATACTGAGCTGGTGGCAGAATATGAAATGATGTTCGGACCGCTTACCGCCTTTGACACTAATACTGAACATGGCTGGACCTGGATTAAGGAGCCTTGGCCATGGGAACTGGAGGCTTAATATATGTGGACTTATGAGAAGAAATTACAATACCCCATAAAAATCAAGAATCCTAATCCCGCGCTGGCTAAATTCATAATAAGCCAATACGGAGGTCCGCATGGTGAGATCGGTGCATCCCTCAGATACCTTTCTCAGCGAACTTCCATGCCCGACAGAAGAATAGCCGGCATCCTCAACGACATTGGCACCGAAGAGCTTTCGCATCTTGAAATGGTTCAGACAATTGTGCACCAGCTTACTAAAGGCATGACCATCGAGCAGATAAAGGAAGCCGGCATGGAAGCATATTTCGTAGACCATACAGCAAGCGTTTTCCCTCAGTTTGCTTCAGGCACACCGGCCACTGCCGCAACCTTTGCCGTTACCGGAGATACCATCGCCGACCTTCAGGAAGATATGGCCGCAGAGCAAAAGGCTCGTATGACCTACGACAACATACTTCGCCTGGCTGATGACCCTGATGTAATCGACCCTATCAGATTCTTAAGAGCAAGGGAAATTGCACACTATCAGCGCTTCGGTGAAGGACTTCGCCTCGTTTTAGATGATCTTGATAAAAAGAATTATTATGCTTTTAATCCAAGCTTTGATAAGTAATATAAAAACTGCCGTACTGATCGGCAGTTTTTATATTACGGAATTTTTCGTATTATTTTAACCTTACTGAATTGTGTCCAGCATCTTTTGCAGCTGTTCCTCCTCTATAGTAGAAAACTGTTTTCTTCGTCCTTCTAAGGCTTTAAAAAGCAGTTTATCGCTTTCTCTCACCAGAAAATCGTCATTTGGAAATCGAGAAACCAGAAATGCAAACACAAAATACCCTCTCTTCCGGTTTGACCGAAAAGGAGGGCACATATAAATCACCTTTTTCACAGAGTTTTAGCAACTGTCATTTCGAGCAGCTGACGCATCTCTTCCACGTCCAGTTTTTCAAGCACAAAATGGTTTCCATCAAAACGCTTTATTCTCTCTGGGAATTTATTCTTAATATTCGTAACAAACTCATCATATGGAATTTCACCCAGTATTTCGCATCCCTTGCTGTCATACATCAGAATTCCGAAGTCATCGCATTTTAGCAGTTCATCGGTCTCAGGGTCATTGTACCCATAAGGCACATACGCTCTGGTAGGAAGTATGCTTAAGGCCCCATCCGGCAATGCATAACGCCCAAGAATAAGGTTCTCCGCCTTGTAGAAGGCAGGCGTTCCGTAATATGCCTGCATATTCTGCTTACTGTGAAGCCATTTTGCAAAATAGGACGGTTCTGCAATAAATACCTCCGCTTCAGCTTTGCCCATGACAAGAGGCCAGATTGCACAAAAGAATGTCAATTCCGAATTTCTGCCGGAAATCACAGACCTTGCCATATCTTTAAGAGACTTCTGATTAACTGCCAGCGTCTTGCTATATCCGTCCAGGAAATTATAAAGACCTGTAAACCTTCCGTCCACCTCTATTTCATCAGCCTCCCAGTAATCTGCCACCCTCTCAACAGTTTCATAGAATACCTTAAGCTCTGCAGGTGTTGATGGTGTTAAAATGCGGAGCCTTATAGAAAAAAGTTCCTTTTCACTCCATTCTACAGTAATTCCTCTTCCTATCTGAAGTGGAATGTATGCAAGAAATTCGTCTTCATCCATTTCTCCCGGCTTTAGCCTCCAGTGGTCATCATAGGCGCCATATAAAAGGTCGCTGCCAAGTATTACTCTAAGGGGCATGGGCTCCTTATTCTTTCTTGTCTGCATTATTCTAACATCAATTGCCATCTGCTCTCCAGTTATCTCCCGTTTTGTAATCTATTTCAATTCCCGGCTGAACATTGTAGACAAAGATATTGAAGCATATTCCTTCTCCCTTGTCTTCCACCGAGTAAGCTTCCATGTGAACACCTCTTGCCACAAGCTCATCATCTTCAAAAATCGGTGTTACACGATATAACACGTGATTATATGTTTCATTTATGTAGTCCATTACATCAAGCTCAAAAGGCAGCATGCCGCGCTTGTTCATGTAATCGGTGCCTGTAATCAGATTCTTTTCGTTGTCGTTTTCGCCTGCAAGTCCAAAGGCTATCAGATGACAACGGTTGTACAGGTATCTTTCATTGATTAAATCGCTGTATTCCGCAGTCTGCCACCCCGTAGGCTTAATATGGCTTATGCTCTTTCGCTCCTCTCTTGGCATAAGTTCCTTGCCAAGCATTGCATATGCAACTCCGCATCTTCCATAGGAGTCAAGTTCGCTGTAGGACTCAAAAACATCCTGCTTCAGATCCTCTTCCGTAAATTCCGGCACATTATTGTTTAGAACCACATAGGTCTTGCCGTTGTACTCCTCAACGGTGTTCAAATCCATATATGCGCCGCCATAATCCACAAGATCATCTATGGTAAAGATGCCCAGTGATGTTCCAATTGCAAGAAAAGCAAAGAGAATAACTGCTGAAATCTTCTTCTTCATAATGATTGTCCTTTCAATTCTTTCTTTCCAATCAATATCCGTTTATTATACTATATTTTCTCATGAAATGCAAAATGCACCGCAATTAAAAATTACGATGCATTCCGCGTGTGGTTGATTGATATATTAAAAGTATTTAGAGAACTTTCGCAAGGAAGTTTTTTGTTCTCTCATTCTGAGGGTTGTCAAAAATTTCAACAGGAGAACCTGTTTCAATAATTTTTCCATCGGCCATAAATACAACTTTATCCGATACCTCTCTGGCAAAACCCATTTCGTGGGTTACAACCAGCATAGTCATTCCCTCATCTGCAAGTTCCTTCATTACGTCAAGAACTTCTCCTACCATTTCAGGGTCAAGTGCAGATGTAGGTTCATCAAAGAGGATAATTTCAGGATCCATGGCAAGGGCACGTGCAATAGCTACACGCTGCTTCTGTCCACCGGACAGATTTCTAGGGAAAGCTTCAGCCTTTTCTTCAAGACCTACAAGCTTAAGAAGGTCCTTTGCCTTCTTTTCTGCCTCTTCCTTAGCAACGCCTTTAACATTAATAGGCGCAATTGTTATGTTGTCAAGAACGTTAAGATGGCTGAAAAGATTGAAATTCTGAAAAACCATTGCCATCTTTGTACGCATTTCCTGAATGTTTTCTTTAGTTACTTTCTCTCCATCTATTTCGATTGTTCCTTCATCAGGTTCTTCTAGCATATTTAAACATCTTAAAAAAGTGCTCTTTCCTGAACCTGATGGTCCGATGATGCATAAAACTTCACCATCATTTACTGTTATATCAACGCCCTTTACCGCATGAAGATTAGTAAAGTGCTTATGTATTCCGCTTGCTTTAATCATCTGTCTATACCTCCTTCGCCATATGCTTTTCTAAAGCATGTACACACTTTGAGAGTGGATATGTAAGCATCAGATAAACTGCCGCTGCACCTACATATGCAGGGAAAATGTTCAATGATGCCGCACTCCAAAGAGCTGCTTTTCTTAGTATTTCTACTATGCCTACGTAAGAAAGTACCGACGTTTCTTTTATCAGAGTAACAAATTCATTACCCATGGATGGAATTACAATTCTAAATGCCTGTGGCAGAATAATCAGCTTATTTATCTGGCTTTTGCTCATTCCAAGGGACTGAGCTGCTTCAATCTGACCATGATCGACGGCCTGAATACCACCACGTATGATTTCTGCCATATATGCAGCACTGTTTAAGCCGCATACTACAAGAGCAGGAATTATGAGATGAGGCCAGTTAAAATCGATTCCGTTTTCCTTTAACAGTACCGGAATCCCATACGCCATAATCAGCGCTTGAACAATCATAGGTGTTCCTCTGACAATTTCAATATATGCCTTTGAAAAAAGAGAAATAATCTTTGTTTCTGATTTCTTCATCAGTGCGAAAACCAAACCAAACAAGGTACCGATTATAACGGCAACAAGGCTTACACCGACGGTAATTGGCGCCCCTTTCAGGGCAATTAAAAATCCTTTTAAATACATTTCCATATAAGTTCTACCTCTTCTATATCAATTCATTCTTTATTAACCACGTTTCATATTATACACATCAGTGTATAAAAATGCAATAGTAATTATGAATAATTATTGCATTTTTTCTTATACAATTAACCTTTTATTCATTTTTGAGATTTTCGATATCCTTAAACACATATCCATTTGCTTTCCATCCCTTTATCAGCTCCTCCAGGATTTCTGCATTGGTCTTAGAAGTGCTGTGGAGAAGTACGATTGCACCGGGATGAATTCTGCCGTTTAGCTTATTTAAAGCTTCCTCTCTTGAGGGCTGTTTATCAACATACCAGTCAACGTAGGCTAGACTCCAGAATATGGTCTTATACCCCAGTGCCTTTGCCTGCTTCAGGTTGTTTTCACTGTATTTCCCTTGAGGCGGCCTGTATAGCTTTTTCATTTTATGACCTGTTGTTTCCTCGTATATACATGACAGTTCCTCAAGTTCCTTCTTAAATGCATCCTTATCGCTTATGGCTGACATGTCCGGATGTGTCATAGTATGGTTTCCTACAGTATGGCCCTCTTCAACCATTCTCCTTACGATTTCGGGGTTTTCTTCAATATAGTTTCCCACAAGAAAAAACACTGCAGGAACCTTCTCTTTTTTAAGCACATCCAGTATTTTTTCTGTATACCCATTCTCATAACCTGCATCAAAGGTCAGATATATGCTGTTTTCCTTGCCGCAATGAGTGTCTATATAGTAAGCATCAAACTCCTTTAGATATTCCGGTGTTGCGTTTCCTATAGGTGCAATACCTTCCTGACTGAAGGATAGTCCCCAGTTTCCATCCGCTGCCGTATCTACCGCCTTGGGTCCTGCCGGTCCAGTATTTACAAGGCCCATGATTGCAGCCCACATACATATGCCGAAAACCGCTACTCCCAGTGAATAAATCAACATTTTTCTTCTCATAAAAAATCACCTCATTCATATCTATGAGGTGACTTCTTGCCCTATGTATTATATTACCTATGATTTTTTAGCTTTGAATTATTATTTATCAAGCTTTGATTTTTTAGGCTTTACCCTTTCTATGCTTATACACAGCAACAATGCCCCCAGCCCTGTAATAAGCGTTGAAACAACCAGCATAGTGGAAGCTCCCTTTACGTCCAGCATTACACCTCCTGCAAAGCTGGCAAATATTGTGGCAACAGTGGTTACTATTGTATAAAGAGCCTGACCTTTGACAGCCTCTCCCTTGTCCATGATTTCATCGATAAAGGATACCATTGCAGGAAGAAATATTCCAAAGGAAGTAAGCTGGAAAAGTTGTGCAACATATACCATAGTTACACTCCCTGCCAAAGTGGCACAAAGGATCTTGAGAGTAAAGCATATAGCGCCTAACTGCAGCAGTCTCTTATTGGAAACCCTTCTGTGCACTCTTTCAAAAAGGAATAGCGGCGGTATTTCAAGGAATGCCATCACGGAAAGAATTCTTCCCATATCTTCGCTGGTCCCACCTACATTTTCTACAATCTGAAGCATAAAGCTGTTAAATATTGCATTACTGAAGAAAATGCCTGCAACACCTAAGTTTACCACCAGGAATATCTTGTTGCGTTTAATAAACTGTATTAAGTTTATTTCCTCCTGCTGCGCAGGAAGCTCATCTGATAATTTTACCTCACTGTCTGTTTCCCGGATTTCAGCCTTTAGCTGACAGGCTTTATTGAAATGATGCTTTATTAAAATCAGCGTAATGAGCAGAAGCAGCAAGGTGATTTCACCTGTAAGAGGTACCACTACTGTTCCATACCGCTCTGCCCAGGTTCCTAAGACAGCGCAGAGTACTGAATATGCCAAAGAGCCCATAGCTCTTGTTACTCCAAAGTTTATCTTATGGCCACTTTCTTCCAATTTAAATGTCAGTGAATTAAACAGAGGCTGCAATGCAGTATGCCATGCAATCATCATTACAAAGATTACAGAAAGTGCAATGCTTGCACCTGTCATAACAAAGCAGAGAAGCAACATTACCATTATTAAAATGGTAATAATCTGCGTAATTCCTATGAGAGAAATTCTCTTGGATCTGTCCGCCAGGTCAGCAATAAAAGGCTGCAGGAACACAGCCACTACGCTTCCTACCGCAAGAATCAGTCCTATTTGAGAATTTGTATAGCCTCTATCCAGTAGAAATACTGAGGCAAAACTTGAAATAACTGCATATGCCATCCAATATGTGGCATGTATGCCTCCATATTCTGTATTTAATATCTTTCCCATGTCTTATACTTCCATTATTCCTGTAATATAACTTGCTTAGATGGTATTTTATAAATGATTATTTATAAAACCCAAGGGTTATTCTACAACTTTTCTCTTCTGTTTTCAACGAAATGTGATATAATTATTTCGTTTTGGGCATGAAAAACGCCTTTCGTTCACTGAAAAGGAGATAGAAAATGATATTAAAATGCACACAATGGCTTAAGCAGGAAACTTTACTTGTAATTACATTTATACTTGCAATGGGATCAACCTTAGTTGTTGCGCCAAGCCTTGATTATTTAAAATATATAGACTGGGACACTTTAGCACTTCTTACTGCCTTGATGATAGTTGTCGGAGGATTCAAAACCCTTGGACTGTTCAGTGCCATGGGCAAAATTCTTTTATCCAGAGTAAGCAGCCAGCGTTCCATAGAGATTGTTCTCATTTCAGCTTGCTTCTTTTCAAGCATGATTATCACAAACGATATTGCTCTGATTACCTTTGTGCCCTTTGCCATAGAGACTCTCGATATGGCGAACATGGAAAAAAAGCTTATTCCCGTAGTAGTTCTTCAGACCATAGCAGCAAACCTAGGAAGCATGGTGACCCCAATAGGAAATCCTCAGAATATATATCTGTATTTTCAATCAGGGTTTTCTGCCCTGGAGTTTATCTCACTGACACTGCCTTACGCATTGGTTTCCTTCGGCCTTTTGATGTTCTTTATACATGCAAAAAAAAATAAACCTCTTGAAATAACTCCTGTGGATGAGGCTTCCTTTGCAGAAAGCAAGGAAGAAAAGTTCAAGGCTTTGCTGTATACTATCATGTTTCTTTTATGCCTGCTTTCACTGAGCAAAATCATACCTGTATACATGGTAGCCGCAGCGGTGGTGATTCTTGCCGCTGTATTCGACAAAAAGGTCATAGCAGGTATAGATTATTCACTGCTGCTTACCTTTGTGAACTTCTTTGTCTTTGTAGGAAACATGCAGCATATTCCTATGCTTTCAGATGCCATAGTATCCATGGTATCTGGCAACGAACTTGCTGCTGCAATCGGCATCAGCCAGGTTATCAGCAATGTGCCTGCAGTTCTTCTTCTGACAGGCTTTACTAACAGCTGGAAAATGCTCATAATAGGAAGCAACCTTGGAGGTCTTGGAACCTTAATAGCATCCATGGCAAGCCTGATTTCCTATAAATATATCGCTAAGGAATGTCCTGATCAGAAGATGAAATATCTGATTATTTTCACCGTTGCAAACGTTATTTTTCTTGCAACTAATTTGCTTCTGACCATGTTTATCTGATGTATCAACTTATATAAATTGCAATGCACGAAATTAAAAAACCATTACGGAGGAAAAAATAAAATGCTTTCATTTGAATGTGATTATAACGTAGGTGCTCATCCGAAAATTTTGGAGAAACTGATGGAAACCAATATGGAAAAGCTTCCGGGCTACAGAGAAGACCACTACTGCCTAAGTGCAGCCAGAAAGATAAAAGATGCCTGCGGTCTTAATGAGTCCGATTCCGATATTCATTTTCTTGTAGGTGGAACTCAGACAAATCAGGTTGTCATTTCTTCAATGCTTCACAGCTATGAGGGAGTTGTTGCCGCGAAGACAGGTCATGTAGCAGTTCATGAAGCTGGTGCCATCGAGTATTCAGGTCATAAGGTAATTGAAATACCTTCTCACCAGGGTAAAATCCATGCCGCTGAGCTTAAAGAATATATAGATAATTTTTACAAAGACACCAGCCACGACCACATGGTTTTCCCCGGTATGGTATACATATCCCATCCTACGGAATACGGCACTCTATACACAAAAGATGAACTATCGTCTATTGCCGATGTTTGTAAAAGCTTTGAAATTCCACTGTTTTTAGATGGTGCAAGACTTGGCTATGGTTTAGCAAGCAAGCAGACAGATATAACACTTAAAGATATTGCACGATATGCAGATGTCTTCTATATAGGAGGTACCAAGGTAGGTGCTCTTTTAGGAGAAGCCGTGGTATTTACCAGGAACAACACGCCAAAACAGTTTGTTACAATGACAAAGCAACGAGGTGCAATGCTGGCAAAAGGCCGCATCCTTGGAATTCAGTTTGATACATTGTTTACCGACGATTTATACTTTGAAATCAGCAGGAATGCCATAGAAAGAGCTGAAGACCTTAAAGCACTTCTTAAAGAAAGAGGTTACAAGTTCTTCCTTGAATCCCCTACCAATCAGCAATTCGTCATTTTAAGCGATGAAAAAATTGCCCAGCTAGAAGGAAAGGTATCATACAGCTACTGGGAACCGCATGCTGAAGGCACTGTTGTAAGATTTGCTACAAGCTGGGCCACCACAGAGGAAGACATCAGAATGCTTGGTGAAATTCTATAGAACTCCAATAGATTTTTTCAGTAATATCAAAGGTTAAAGGTACTAACATGACAGACAAAACAAAATCCGTGCTCTTTGCACTGACAACAATATTGCTGTGGTCTTCCGCCTTTCCACTGACAAAGGTTGCCACCGCATATATCCAGCCGAATGCTCTGGGATTTCTTAGATGCAGCATTGCGGCGGTTATTCTGATAATAATAGGAATAATTAATAAGATTAAACTGCCCCGCAAGCCATCTCATGTGCTCCTGTTTTTTCTCTCAGGGGGACTCGGCTTCACCCTTTACATGATCACCTTCAATACAGGGATGTTGACCCTTTCGTCAGCCATGGCAAGCCTTGTTATAGCTACAACGCCGGTACTTACAGCCATTGGAGCTTCAATTATTTATAAAGAACGGATAAAACCTCTTGGCTGGGCCTGCATTGCCGCTGCCTTTCTCGGCGTTGCAATTCTCCTTCTATGGGACTCGCAGCTTTCCATTAACAGCGGCTGCATATGGATATTATGTGCATCCTCCGTATTCTGCGGATATAACCTTATGAACCGTAAGCTCTTATCCATGGGCTACAATGCTGTCGAATGTGTAACCTGGAGCATCTTATGCGGCGCCCTGCTGCTGCTCCCCTTCGCACCGGCAGCAGCAGCCCAGGTGGCCGGGGCCACCTGGGAGGCATTGCTCACCGTGGTCTATCTGGGAGCAATGCCCAGCGCCGCGGCGTACCTCTTTTGGAGCCGCGCCTTCTCCATGGCAAAAAAAACAAGCGACGTCACAAACTTTCAGTTTCTGACACCACTTGTCTCTACAGTTCTTGGCTTTATTATACTTGGTGAAATCCCCGGTGTTTCCACACTGGTGGGAGGTATAATAATCATCTCAAGTATTGTCCTTTTCGGATTAAAAGGCAGATAGCCTTATTTAGCTGCCAGATATTCCAATGCGAAGTGGGAGCTTACAGCACCGTCTGCTACTGCAGTTACAACCTGACGCAGAGCTTTGGTTCTCACATCGCCAACAGCAAACACACCGGGCAGGCTTGTTACAGTCGTTTCATCGGCAACCACATAGCCTGCCTCGTCTAGTTCAAGCTGTCCGGCTACAAGCATTGTCGATGGCTTTCTTCCAACGCTTACAAAAAGCCCGTCCAGTTCAATATCTGACGACTCTCCATTGCTTTCAATTCTTATTCCTTTAAGCCTTCCATCTTCTCCCTTTATAAGTTCCTTTACAACAGAATTCCAGCGGAATTCCACATTGCCAGTCTCTTTTAGCTGATTGTGGTAGATTTTTTCGGCTCTCAAGGTATCTCTTCTATGGATTACAATTACCTTTGCGGCAACCTTTGATAGTATAAGAATATCTGCGACAGCTGTGTTGCCGCCGCCTACAACTGCTACTGTTTTACCCTTATAAAACATTCCGTCGCACGCTGCGCAGTAATTGACTCCCTTACCTATGAGTTCCTCTTCGCCTTCAATGCCAAGATTTCTAGGCTCTGCACCTGTTGCAAGGATGAGCACTCTACTTTTAAACTGCCCTTCACTTGTTTCTGCAATTTTTATTTCACCTTCGAGATTGAGAGAATACACTTCTGCGTATTCTGTAACTGCCCCGAATCTTTCAGCACCTGCCTGCATCTTCTCACCAAGTGAAAAACCATCGATGCCTTCTTCAAAACCCGGATAGTTATCCACCTGAGCTGTAAGGGCAATCTGACCGCCTGCCGAAAGCTTTTCTAGTACGATGGTTTCAAGTCCCGCTCTGGTGCAGTACAAAGCCGCCGAATAGCCCGCAGGGCCGCCACCGATTATCATTACATCATATATTTTATCCATTCTATAGCCCCATTCTACAGTCTCTACAGTCCCATATTTTTATCTATGAATTCATTTAGTTTTGCCTTTGAATCGGGTGCTACTATGGAGTCTACAACCTGTCCGTCTTTTAGGAACATAAATGTAGGAATAACATCGATATTGTGTGCATCAGATATTTCAATTTCTTCGTCAATGTTCACCTGTCCTATAATGATCTTATCTCCATATTCCTCGGAAATTTTATTGTACGCAGGTCCTATTCTGCGGCAATACACACACCATGGTGCTGAAAACTCAATTACTCCTGTTTTTTTCTCTTCAACGAAATTCTTGTTGTAAAACTCCTTATTAATATTTACTACTGCCATGTTAACTTTTCCTTTCTTTTATTATTTATATTATATAGATGATTCATCTGCATCTTCCTCGATAATCTGGCCATCTCCTTCCACGAATGTGACTGAAAGAACGGCCTGAGCGATATTCACATATACTTTTGCATGCTTTTCTCTGGTTAAGGCTGCTTCCTCTATGACTTTCATCAGCTGCTCTAAGACGTCCCTTGTAAGATACCCGTTTCTCCAGTGAAAGGTAAGCTGTCTCCCCTTCTTAACTGCTTGAAGGGCTCTTTTGGAAACATCCTCCATCTTTGTAAAGGACATCTTATTTTTCTTGTAGTAAAAACCGTCATTGTCTTCACAGGCTGGAACCTTCCATATTACAGGCTCATGATCTCTAAAAATCTGTTTATCGCTGAGCATGAAATAATCATACCTTATATTTCCTCCTTTTCCAAGGGAGTTATCAAAGGTGGCATCCATATGATAGTATTTGCCATCAATCCTGACGATATTCCATGCATGTCTGTATTTAATGCCCTTATCAGGGTTTGCCTCAGAAACAGCTATGGTACACCATATTCCAAGCCTGTCGCAAAGAGCTTTCACAGTCTTTGAAATACCTTCACATACGCCAACACCCTGACCTAAAGGACCAATTATTTCGTGGGAATACTGTTTCTTAAGCTTATCATATTTCACATTCTGACATATGAAATCATGCACATACCTTAGTTTTTCTTCCTCTTTAAGATTCATGGCCGGTCTTATAACCTTTTCTATTCTGGAATTCATGGCCTGCTGGTGTGCCTTCAGTTTCTTTTTATCAAAGAGAAACTCCGCAGCAATTTCTACCTGGGTCGAATCCTCAAAAAACTTGTATTTAATCCCTGATGAATAGAAAATATCAGGATTATCAAGTCTCAATAGAAAATGAATATCAAATATCTGGTTACCCTCCAGCCTCGGAGTGTAAAACCTTTGTCTTACATTCCTTATGCCCTCTTCAATGGAAAAATAAACCGCCTGTTTTTCTTTGTCCATCTTTGAATAATAGTATCCTGTCAGTGCCATCACCTCACTTTTTCTCAAGTTTCGGTACTATTATAACACATAAAACAACTACTTCTTGTCGTTTTTGGTCGATAAAAAACTCTTTTTATTGTTTTTTGTTAAAAATTCAGGTTATAATATAGGGGCATATTATCAAAGGAGAGAAATTATGAATATTTTAGTAATAGGAGCAGTTTTTTTAGATGTAAAAGGCTTCCCTGAAGACCTTTATATTCCGGATGGCAGAAACGTAGGCAGAATCGAATACATACATGGCGGCGTTGCAAGAAATGTCGCAGAGGATATTGCTAACGTAGAACTAAAGCCAACATTTTTGAGTCTCGTTGATGACTCTCCCATGGGAAAGGATATTATCGACAAACTCAATAATCACAAAGTAAACACAGAATATATGCTTACTGTACCTGATGGAATGGGTACATGGTTAGCCGTGTTTGATAACAATGGTGACGTTGCAGGCTCAATATCCAAAAGGCCTGATCTGATGCCTATCGTTGATCTTCTTGAAGAAAGAGGCGATGAAATCTTTTCAAAAACAGACACTGTTGTCTTAGAATCAGATATAGATCTTCCTCTCGTAAAAAAAGTCCTGGAGCTGTGCAAAAAACATGATGTAAAACTTGTAGGTCTTGTTTCAAACATGGGTATCGCTGCCAAGAGAAGAGATCTTCTTCAGCAGTTCGACTGTTTTATCTGCAATCAGCAGGAGGCCGGAATTCTCTTTGCCGGTGACTACAGCCAGATGGATTCGGAAGAGCTTAAAAAAATCCTGCCACTGAAGATTAAGGCTGCAAACATTCCTGCAATGATAGTTACTCTAGGCGACAAAGGTGCCGTATATGCCGACCTGGAGGGTAACAGCGGTTCATGCCCTGCTAAAAAAGTTCAGGTTAAGGATACTACAGGTGCCGGAGATGCATTCTGTGCCGGTGTTGCCATCGGACTGACATTCTCCAAAACGTGGGAAGAAACCATTGAAATCGGCTCAACTCTCGCCGCTTCTGTGATAACTTCATCAGAAAATGTATGCCCAAGATTCCTTCCTGAGGAATTCGGCATTTCCGCATAAAAAATATCTACTGAAAAAACAAACCTCCCGTAAAGTTTTACTTCTTTGCGGGAGATTCTTTTTTTGTATTTGTTTTATTTTTTCTGAATTACTATTTCTTTTCAGTAACCGGCTGCAGAATTTCTCTCTGACGGGATATTTCCTCCCATCTTGGAATCTTATCATAAATTTGTGCAAAGTCCTTCATTGCAGCAGGAATATCGATATTCTGAGGGCATACCTTGGCACACTTGCCGCAGGCGATACATGCTGCCGGCTTCTTGTCGTCAGGGAGTGCTTCCACAACCATTACGGTATTGAAGGAAGGAATTATCTTCGCATCGTTATATACCGATAAAAGCATAGGAATATCAAGTTCTCTAGGACAGTCACTGCAGCAGTATCTGCACGCAGTACACGGAACAGAATCCTTCATACCTTCTGCAACGTCCATAAGAAGCTTCTTTTCAGCTTCAGAAAGCTTTCGTTCTTCCCTGAAGGTCTCAATATTCTCCTTCATCTGACGGATATTGGAAACACCGTTTAATACTACCTTCACATTATCCATATTGTGGAAGAATCTCAATGCGAGAGACGCGGGAGTATCTTCAGGACTTATGGCCTTCATCTGTTCAGCAGCCTCACCTGTAACATTGGCAAGCTTACCTCCTCTAAGAGGTTCCATAACCCAAACGGGGATTCCACGCTTTGAAAGGATTTCGCACTTTTCTCTTGCCTTCTGAAGAGACCAGTCCAGATAATTCAATTGTATCTGACAGAACTCAATGGCATCGCCAAAAGCATCCAGAATTGCTTCGAGATTTTCAGCCTGAGCATGAGTGCTGAGTCCCAGGTGCTTAATTCTGCCAAGTCTTTTTTGCTCTTTAAAGTATTCAATAATGTCCCACTGAGGATCTGTATAGACGCTGATAGACTTTTCATAAACATTATGATACAGATAAAAGTCAAAATATTCCACCCTGCACTTTTCTAATTGCTTTTCAAATATATATGCAGGGTCATATGTAGAGCTTATCTGATGTCCCGGGTACTTGTCCGCCAAGTAAAAACTGCTTCGGTCATGTTTTGAAAGCGCCTCGCCTATGACCAGCTCTGATTGCCCGGTATGATATGGCCATGCAGTATCGAAGTAGTTTACTCCGTTTTCTATTGCCATATCTACCATTTCCTGAACCTGGACCTTATCAACGGTTCCGTCTTCAAGTAGCGGCAGGCGCATAGCGCCAAAGCCCATAAGTGAAATTTTTTTGTCTTTAAATTCTCTGTAAATCATATTTTTTCTTTATCTCCTCGACTGGCTGCTGTTAATTATTTCTGTGGTAAAACTACGGATACCACACTTTTCAACAAGCAAAATTTGTCCATTTTTCAACGATTTGCCTTTTTATCCACATAGCATAGTAAAATCGTATACGATTTTATGAACATGACCTTGTGGATAACATCAAATCATTGCAACCCAGTGTTTTCAATGGTTGAGCCCTTGTTATCGATTTGTCAAGAGAAAGTTATCCACATATTTCTTACATTATTATAACATTTATTGAATTAGTTTTCTACAGCAACTATAATATGAGTATCAGGGAGGTATTTTGACATGTTGAAAATTGAGAACTTAACCAAGATATACGGCGACAAAAAGGCCGTTGATAACTTATCACTTCACATTAAACCGGGGGAAATATATGGATTTATAGGACATAACGGTGCCGGCAAAACAACGACCATCAAATGCTGCTGCGGAATACTTCAGCACGAAGAAGGAAAAATTTTCATTGATGGAACAAACCTTTCAGAAGCACCTCTTGCCTGTAAGCAAAATCTGGCGTATATTCCTGATAACCCGGATTTATATGACTTTATGACAGGGATTCAGTTTCTGAACTTCGTAGCAGATATCTTCAGCGTTGATGCAGAAATCCGTCAGAATCTCATCCACAAATATGCCGACATGTTCGAGCTAACTGCAGATCTTGCACAGCCTATATCAGCCTATTCACACGGTATGAAACAGAAGCTCGCCATCATTTCAGCTTTGATTCACAGCCCTAAACTCATAATAATGGATGAACCCTTCGTTGGACTTGACCCTAAGGCTTCCCATCTTCTCAAGGAAACCATGAGGGAATTATGCAACAATGGTTCTGCAATCTTTTTCTCAACACATGTTCTTGAGGTTGCTGAAAAACTGTGCGACAAGGTTGCCATAATTAAAGGCGGAAAACTGATTAAATCCGGAACAATGGAAGAAGTTAAGGGCGATGCCTCTTTAGAATCTGTATTTTTGGAACTGGAGGCAGCAAAATGACACAAGCATTAATCAAAAAACAGCTTTTAGAAGTTTTTGCGTGGGTGTTTCAAGATAAAAAGACCGGCAAAAACAGAAAAGGCTCATCACTTGTTGCAAACAGCCTTCTATACATATCCATATTAGGTCTTATCATAGGTATCTTTTACTATATGGCAGATTCACTTTGTGCACCTCTTATTTCCTTTGATATGGGTTGGCTCTACTATGCAATAATGGGCCTCCTCGGCATTGTATTAGGTGTATTTGCCAGCGTTTTCAATACTTATACCACATTATATCAGGCCAAGGACAATGATTTACTCCTGTCTATGCCTGTTCCTGCTTCAAAGATACTTTTTGCAAGGCTTTTAGGGATTTATACCATGGGACTGCTATATGAGCTCCTGGTAATGCTCCCTGCAACAGTGGTATTCTATGCAAATAGCAACATAGGCCTTCTAGGAGTAGTATTTACAATACTAATGCCGTTTTTGCTCGGTTTCGTCATACTGGCACTGTCCTGTATAGTCGGTTATGCCGTGGCTCTTATCGCCTCACATTTAAAAAGCAAAAAATTAGTGACCGTATTCTTATCATTGCTGTTTATTGCGGCATATTACTATTTCTATGCCCATGCTTACAGCATCCTGCAGGGAATATTGCTTAACCCTGTAAGCTTTGGAGAAAAGGTGTCCGGCATCGCATATCCTCTTTATCAGATGGGACTTGCCGCTGAAGGCAGACTATTGCCTATGCTGATTTTTACCTGTATGTCCTTAGTGTTTTTTGCCCTTATATACTCCATATTGGCAAAGAGTTTTGTAAAACTTGCAACTACAAACAAAAGCTCTTCAAAAACAAAATATGTAAAGAGGGAAGCTAAGGTTTCATCTCAGTCAACTGCTTTACTGTCCAAAGAGTTTCGCCGCTTTTTGGGCAGCACCAACTATATGCTGAACTGCGGGCTTGGAATCGTCCTGATTATAATCGCCAGCGCATTTGTAATAATTAAAGGTGATTTCATTACAGGTTTTTCATCATCAGTTCCTGATGAATACATGGATGCATTTTATCTGATGGCTGCTGCTGCAGTTTGCCTGTCAACTACTATGAACGACATGACTGCCCCATCCATATCACTGGAAGGAAAGAATCTCTGGATTTTACAGTCACTGCCTGTTTCAAGCTGGCAAATAATTAAAGCAAAGCTTCATATGCATCTTATCTTGACTCTGGTGCCTTTAGCTATTCTTATAGTATGTGTTGAAGTAGTAGTTAAGCCTTCAGCTCTGTTTGCTATACTTATACCTGTAATTGCAGTACTCTTTGTTCTGCTTACAGCTAGTGCAGGACTAATAAGTAATCTGCTGATGCCAAACCTGACGTGGACAAACGAGGTTGTTCCCATCAAACAGAGCGCAAGCGTTTTCTTGGCATTGTTCGGAAGCTGGGCACTTATTACAGTACTTGGTGGAGTATATTATCTGATGTTTGAGCATATATCCGCAGGTACATATGCAGTAATTGTAGCCATTATATTTACCCTTTGCGATGTATTAATGCTTCGCTGGTTAAAGCTCCGCGGAACTAAACTCTTTGATGAGCTTTAGTACATATAATCTGCAATTAGGATTATTGGTAAAAAAACTAACAATAGGGATGTAAACTGCATTGCATTTTTCTTTAATGATTTCATTTTTATACCGCCTTTCGACCAATAGACTTTAATTCGGGTTCTTTGTGTATACCCATTATCCTATATGTTGAGTACGAAAAAACGGACAATAAAAAGAGATTCCTTTTGCGAATCTCTTTTTTGTGTAAAGTTAATTCTAGAATTGTACTCTTAGGTTCTTATTTTTGTACAACATGGCATCTGCCTCTTGGATCACATTCTGAATGTCAGAAGCTGCCGCATCATAACATGAATATCCAAGTGAAACTCCCGGCATTCTCGAATCTTCTTTTTTTATTTCATTTATTGCAGATGTGAACTTTTCATTTAATGTTTCCAAATTCTCAATATTATTCTTAAGAATT
>JAQXRN010000242.1 GCA_029218545.1 Bacillota bacterium
GCCAAAGCTGGTGTAAACATGCTCACCCAGTACACAGCTCTTCAGTACGGCAAACAGAATATCCGCTGCAACTGTATCAGACCAGGTCTTATTGTTACACCTGAGAATGAAGCACGCGTTCCAGATTATCTTAAAGATATCTTCCTTAATAATATTGCTGTGGACAGGTACGGCTGCCCTGAAGATATCGGTCATATGTGCGTATACCTTGCATCTGACGAAAGCGAATATGTAACAGGCCAGATTCTTAATGTTGACGGCGGTTTAAACTCCCATGTATCAACCGTAGGCGAATTCAGAAGACTTGCATCACGTACATGGTAAAACAAATTACACCAGAAAAGGTCAATGCCATTTTTTATAGATGACATTGGCCTTTTAAAATTTTTTCCAATATTTTTTCTTGCACATAACATGTTGCTGTTTTAGAATAGTACTATTAAGGAGGATTACAAATCTATGATATACCGAAACTTTAAAGGAAAACAACTTCCATTTTTGGGTTTGGGATGTATGAGATTACCTGTAATCGATAATGACGAAAATAACATAGATATGGATAAAGCCAAAGAGATGGTATCCTACGCTATGAAACACGGAGTCAACTATTTCGATACAGCTTGGGGATATCATGGCGGAAACTCCGAAGAAGCGATGGGTATTATTCTAAAAGAATATCCACGTGACAGCTACTATGTGGCTTCAAAATTTCCCGGTTACGATCTTTCCAATATGGACAAGGTTGAAGAAATATTTGAGCAGCAGCTTGCGAAGACAGGTATGAAATACTTTGACTTTTATATGCTTCACAACGTATGCGAGCTCAATGTAAAACAGTATCTGGACGATGAAAAGTATGGTATTATGTCATATCTTTTAAGACAGAAGGAACTTGGAAGAATCAAACATTTGGGTTTTTCAACTCACGGCAGACTCAGAACTATGAGAAAATTCCTGGATGCAGTGGGACAGCACATGGAATTCTGCCAGATACAGCTAAACTGGCTGGACTGGGATTTTCAGAAAGCAAGTGAAAAGGTTAAGCTTCTCAGTAAGCGAAATATTCCGATTTTCGTAATGGAGCCTCTTCGCGGTGGCAGGCTTGCCGTTCTGCCAAAGGACAAGGATATTATACTTAAGGAGCTGCGTCCTGACGAGCCAACTGCTGCCTGGGGATTCAGATTTCTTCAGGGAATAGATAACGTTGCCCTTGTTCTTTCCGGAATGTCCAATATGGAACAGCTTAAGGAAAATATAGAAATAACAAGTGTTAGCAGACCGCTTTCCGATAGGGAAACTATGGTTCTTCTATATACTGCAACAGGGCTCATTGATCCGATTCCTTGCACAGCCTGCAGATACTGCACCACTCACTGTCCGCAGGGGCTTGACATTCCAACACTCTTATCGCTTTACAACGAACATAAGACTACGGAAAACGGTTTTATTGCGCCTATGGCTGTCGCCTCACTTCCTGATGACAAGAAGCCGAGCTCATGCTTGGGTTGTAAAGCCTGCAACGATGTCTGTCCTCAAAAAATTCAGATTTCTGAAGCATTGGCAGATTTTGCAGCAAAAATAAAATAGTATAAAATCAAATTATCTGTTGCGTTATACACTTCATTGTGCTAAACTGTTGAAAATCTATTTTGACACAGGAGGCTTGCTATGGATGATATGAACAAAAAACGCGACCCATGGGAATCATGTGGAGATTGCTTTCATAAGAAAGCCGGCAATATTGTCAAAGATGAACATCATGAGCACCCTGATCATAAGGGAGCATGGGAGAATCTGAAATTTGACGACAATGACAAAGAAGGTAACGGCTCTTGGGAATAACTGTATAGATATATTGTGATATTAGAAAACCCGACATTCGCATGATATCGGGTTTTTTTATGCCCTAATTTAATTATTTAAACCTATATATTCCCTGCTATCCTGTCTACCTCTGCCAGCAGTTCCTCCATGCTGTGCCTTTGGCTTCTCGCACATTCCTTTGCAGGCTTATGGCACAGCAAGCACTTTCTCGGACCAAAACCAAGATTCGCCCTGCTGATTCCACCTTTCAT
>JAQXRN010000243.1 GCA_029218545.1 Bacillota bacterium
TTCTATTCGGTCCTCCAGAATAAAATACATCCCCTCCGCATCGGAAAAGCCCTTCATTTCGTCCCCGCTTCCCTTAACAAAAATCGTGTCTGTACCTGCTCCGAATACCTGAAAACCGATGGTCCTCAAAAACCCTTGCAAGTCCGCAATTTCCGGTTCAATAGCACAATTTTCAATTATGGTATCAGAGTTACCTGACAAAGCAGCCATAATAAGGTTTTCCGTTGCCCCCACGCTTGGATAAGGGAGGGTTATCCTGCCCCCGCTGCACTTTCCCTTGCATGAAATACGTTCTCCTTCATCTGCACCCTCATCCACTTCAAAACCAAGCTGTTCCAGCCCGCTAATATGTATATCGATAGGTCTCTTGCCGATTCTACAGCCGCCCGGCCTGTGTATTACGGTTTCTCCTGTTCTTGCCAGCAGGCTTCCCATAAGGAATACGGATGACCTCATTTCCGCCATCAGTTTTTCAGGAACGGCAAACTCACTGATTCCCCTGCTGTCCACCACTACACATTCCTTTTCCCATTTTACTCTCGCGCCAAGAGATTCCAGAATTTCAATCATAGAAAAAACATCTCCAATTCGTGGGCAGTCATATAGCTCATAGACCCCTGCCCTGCATACAGTTGCCGCAAGAATTGGCAATGCCGAATTTTTAGCACCTTTAATTCTATATTCTCCTCTTAAAGGTATGCCTCCCTCAATATAAAAGCTATTCAAAATAAAAAGCACCTCCCGATTCTTATTCATACTATGAAAGGAGATGCTTTTGGGTTACATATTCTGTTTTTTGCAGTCTTCAATTATTTTGCCGCATATTATGTCTAAAGCTCTGTCAGGTGCACACGCCCTGCTTGCCTTGCACATGTTCATAAGCTTTTCTCTGTCGTTTTTCAGTGAAAGTACATGTTTTACAACATCATCTGTATTCAAATCATTTTCTTCAATAAGGATTGCTCCACCCTTGTCTGCTACATATTTCGCATTGAAATACTGGTGGTTTCCTGTTGCATAAGGATATGGAATGAAAATTGCTGCTTTTCCGCATACTGTAACCTCTGCTACTGATAGAGCTCCCGCCCTACTGATTATCAGGTCGCTGGCAAGAAGATGGAGGTCCATATTTTCGATATATCCCTTAATCCTTATATTTTCCTTTATCTCAATGCCCTTTTCTTTCAGCCTTTCAAGAGCATCCTCATGCATCCATTTTCCTGTGCCTGCAATTAGAGTCACTCCCTCATGACCATTAAAAAGTTCTGCCAGTTCAAATGCCACATCATTGATTTTTCTCGCTCCCAGACTTCCGCCAAAGGAAAACACAACAAAGTCATCCTGTGGAATTCCAAGCTTTTCCCTTGCCTCAGCCTTTGAGATGGTGAAGAAACTTCTTCTCACAGGATTTCCTGCTTCAATGAGCTTTTGTGGCATCTTAAAAAATTGTGCTGCATCAGGGAATCCCAGAAAAATGCTGTCAACAAATCGCTCAAGCATTCTATTTGCAAGTCCCGGAAAGGCATTCTGCTCGTGAATGTATGTAGGTACCTTCATCAGATGTCCCGCCATGAGCATAGGAACACACACAAAACCGCCTGTACCGATAATAACATCAGGCTTAAATTCCCTTATTATCTTCTTGGACTGCGCGATACCTTTAGTTACCGCAATTCCTGTCTTAACAAACTCACCGGGAGTTTTTTTATCGAACCATCTGGCAGTCACCAGCTTAAGGTCATACCCATTATCAGGAACGACTTCCTTCTCAATTCCTTCTTCATTTCCGACATATAGAACTTCTGTTTCAGAATCAATTTCTTTGAACTTGTCTGCAATGGCAAGAGCAGGATAAATATGCCCTCCTGTTCCGCCGCCGGTTACAATCACTCTCATTAATGTCACCTATACTTCTGACGATTTTGAAATATTCACCAATATACCCATAGTACCCATAAAAATCAGCAGTGCGTTACCGCCATAGCTTACAAATGGCAGAATAACACCGGTTGGAGGGAATGAAGATGTTACAACAGCAATATTCAGCACCACCTGAACACCTATCATTATGGTAATGCCGGCAGCCAGCATCATTCCCATATAGTCAGGGGCATTCATAGCAATGTGGCAGCCTCGCCACACCAATGCCATATACAGCAGTATTAAAGCCGCGATACCCACAAACCCCAATTCTTCTCCGATTATTGCCAAAATAAAGTCATTCTGAGGTTCAGGAAGGTAGAGGTTTTTCTGAATACTGTTTCCAAGACCTCTTCCTGTCAGACCACCTGTGCCCATGGCAAGAAGTGACTGCACAACCTGCCATCCATCATCCAAGGCATGAGCAAAAGGATCCAAAAAGCTTGTAAACCTCTTTAACCTGTATCCATCCGTATCCATTGCAATCAAAGCCACACCTGCCACACCTGCAGCACCTGCAAGCATGCCTAAGTGTCCCCATCTCGCACCTGAAACAAAGAGCATACCACCGGCAATAAATATAACTGTAAAAGCAGTGGACATATTAGGCTGCAGCATAATCAATCCTGCATAAACTCCCGCTACCATTACAACAGGCAAAACACCCTTCCAGAAATCAAAAGGCCTCTTAGGATATTTTGAGTAATAGCCTGCTACGAATGTTATAAGACCGAATTTGCATACTTCCCCCGGCATAACGGTAAGAGGTCCTACCCCAACCCATCTTACTGCACCGTTTGCTTCCAGACCTAAAGGTGTAAAAATCAGGAACAGCAAACCTAGACATACCACTGCAATAGGCTTATACATTCTGCCCCACCAGTGATAGTCAATCTTTGAGAAGACCCACATTACCACAAAGCCTAAGGCCGCCCAAACGGCCTGCTTTTTAAGATAAACATAAGGGTCTCCCGCTTCACTGATGGATTTGTAGTAGCTGGCACTAAAGATCATCACCGTTCCAAAGACAACAAGAGCAGTAGTTAGAAGTACTATAAGCAAATCCCCGTTGCCGCTGTCTTTGAACAGCTTCAGTCCGCTTATCCCGGATTTAAATTTAGTTTTTAAAGCATTTGCTTTTCTCATAAAAACTTCACCTATCAATAAAACTACAGTTTAGATACAATATCCTTGAAGTGATCGCCTCTCTGCTCAAAATTCTTGTACATATCCCAGCTTGCACACGCAGGAGAAAGGAGTACTGTGTCACCGGGCTCTGCTACAGAGACAGCCTTTGCAACGCATTCTTCCATATCTTTTCCATAGGAATATGATGAAAAACCTGCTTCATCGCATGCTTTTGCTATTACCGGGCCATCACGTCCGATAAGTACCATATGCTTGACACTTCCGTTAAAATTATCTACAAAAGGCTTGAAATCCTGACTCTTGCCATCGCCTCCCGCAATGAGAATAATATTCTTTTCGATTGCGCGAAGGGCAGTAAGGGCAGCATCCACATTTGTACCCTTAGAGTCATTGTAGAACTTTACACCGTTCTTTTCACCGCATAATTCAATGCGATGTTCGACGCCTCCAAAGCTTCTCAAGGTGTCTCTGATAACTTCAGGCTCAATTCCCCCATAGTAACATATTGCGGCTGCCGCTAAGGCATTTTCTATATTGTGCTTGCCGATAATTTTCAGTTCATTCTTCCTGCAAAGGTGAATGAGGCTTCCATCCTCACATCTCAATACAAGCTCATCCTTCATTAAAAATGTGCCCTGTTCCAGCTCTTTTGTAGAAGAAAAAGGAATAACCTTTGCTTTGCATTCTCTTGCCAGCTCAGTGCATAAGCTGTCGTCGGCATTGATTATGCAATATCCGTCTTCCTGCTGATTTATAAAGATATTTGCCTTAGC
>JAQXRN010000244.1 GCA_029218545.1 Bacillota bacterium
GTGTTTGCGAAAGATGTAAGACACCTGTAGGAAAGAAAAATCTTTCACAGTGGTATTTCAAAATAACCGATTATGCCGAAAGACTTCTTAACAATCTTGATACTTTGGATGGTTGGCCAAACAAGGTAAAAGTAATGCAGAAAAACTGGATTGGCAAATCAATAGGTGCAGAAGTTGATTTCGCAATTAAAGATGACGACAGAAAACTGACAGTTTTTACTACAAGATGTGATACTTTATTCGGTGTAACATATATGGTTCTTGCACCTGAGCATCCATACGTTTTAAGCATGGTCGAAGGTACAGAGTACGAAGCAGCTGTTAATGAATATCTTGATAAAGTTCAGCATATGAACGATATCGAAAGAACTTCAACTACAAACGAAAAAACCGGTGTATTTATCGGTAAGTACGCAATAAATCCGTTAAACGGAAAGGAAGTACCAATCTTTATTTCTGACTATGTATTAATGGGCTATGGTACTGGAGCAATCATGGCGGTACCTGCACACGATCAGCGTGACTTTGATTTTGCAAAGAAGTTTGATCTCGAAATTATCCCTGTTGTAGATCCGGGAAATGATGAAATTGATCTTTATAATCTGAAAGAAGCATTTGTTGCAGAAGGTATAATGATCAATTCCGGTGAATTTGATGGCCTCAACAACAGAGTTGCTATTGAAAAGGTTATTGAATATCTTGAAGAACATAAAATTGGTAAAAAATCAATTAATTACAGATTAAGAGACTGGCTTATTTCAAGACAGAGATATTGGGGTACACCTATCCCAATGATTTATTGTGATGATTGTGGCTGGGTTCCTGAAAAAGAAGAAAACCTTCCGGTTAAATTACCTTCAGATGTTGAATTTACAGGAAAGGGTGAATCTCCACTTGCCACATCTGCTACATTTAGAGATACAGTATGTCCTGTTTGTGGAAAGCCTGCAAAGAGAGAACTAGATACAATGGATACTTTCCTTGATTCATCTTGGTATTTCTTGAGATATTGTGATCCAAAGAATACAGATATGCCTTTCAGTAAGGAAAAAGCTGATTATTGGATGGATGTTGACCAGTATATCGGTGGTGTTGAACATGCAATTCTTCATCTGATGTATGCGAGATTCTTTATGATGGCTTTACATGACTTAGGATTATGTAAATATGAAGAACCATTCAAGAACCTCTTAACTCAGGGAATGGTTAATAAAGACGGTAAGAAGATGAGTAAATCTCTTGGCAATGTCGTTTCTCCTGAGGAAATAATTAAGAAGTACGGTGCAGATACTGCAAGATTATTCATTTTATTTGCAGCACCACCTGAAAGAGAACTTGACTGGTCAGATGCCGGTGTTGAAGGAAGTTATAGATTCCTTAACAGAGTATATCGTCTTGTTTATGAAATAAAAGATAAATACGATGTACTTGAAATTCCATTTGAAGTAAAATCAGAAGCTGATAAAGCACTGAACTACCAGTTAAACTTTGCAATTAAAAAGGTTAGCGAAGATGTTGGCGGAAGATTCAGCTTCAACACAGCAATAAGTTCCATTATGGAATTAGTTAATGAAATGTACAAATATAAGGAGCTTGACGATATCAATGTTGGTCTTTTAGGTAAGGCAGTTAAGGATTTAATCCTTATTCTTTCGCCATTTGTACCTCATATTTGCGAAGAAATGTGGGAACATATTGGAGAGACAGAATCTGTTTCAACAATGAGTTGGCCTGCATTTGATGAAAAAGCATTAGTTAAGGATACAGTTGAAATAGTAATACAGATAAACGGAAAATTAAAAGAAAAACTTATGGTTCCTGCTGATGCTGATAAGCAAGCTCTTGAAAAGATTGCTTTGGACAATGAAAAAGTAAAAGAATTAATAGAAGGAAAATCAATTGTAAAGGTAATTGCTGTACCTGGAAGATTGATAAATATTGTTGTTAAATAATTTATTTCCAAAGTATCTTTTCGATTAAAAATGAAAAGGACGGAAAAAAATATATGAAGAGAAAACCGAGACCGGGCAAACCAAGACCAAGTCTTAAAGTTATTCCTATCGGGGGTCTTAATGAGATCGGAAAAAACATGACACTCCTCGAGTATGAGAATGAAATATTAATTATAGACTGTGGTATGAGTTTCCCAGAAAGTGAGATGTACGGAATCGACATAGTCATACCAGACTTCACATATCTTATTGAAAATCAAGATAAAATTGTAGGAATGGTAATCACTCATGGTCATGAAGACCATATCGGTTCAGTACCTTACTTACTAAAAAAAGTTAATGTACCGATTTACGGTTCAAGGCTTACCATCGGACTTGTGGAAAATAAGCTCAAAGAACACAGACTAAAAGGTAACTTGAATTCTATTGAACCAGGAAGTACATTTAAGCTTGGCAGCTTTAAAATAGAAGCAATTCGTATCACTCATTCTATTGCAGGGGCATTATGCCTCGCAATAGAAACACCTGCCGGAAGGGTATTTCATTCAGGAGACTTTAAAATAGACTATACACCTGTAGATGGCGAACCTATAGACTTTTTTAAGCTTGCTGAATTAGGCAAAAAGGGTGTGGATTTAATGCTATGTGATAGTACAAATGCTACTAGAAGCGGCTACACATCCTCTGAAAAGGTCGTTGGTGAAGCACTGGAAAGCATTTTCAGAAGAGCAAAGAAAAGAATAATAATTGCAACCTTTTCTTCAAATGTTCATAGAGTACAGATGATTATAGACAATGCTGTAAAGGAAGGCAGAAAGGTTGCAGTCTCCGGAAGAAGTATGGAAAATGTAGTTACCCTTGCTTTAGAACTAGGATATCTGGATATTCCTGAAGGAGTTTTAGTAGATATTAAAATGACAAAAAATATTCCTGACGAAAAGCTTGTAATAATAACTACGGGCAGTCAGGGAGAACCCATGTCTGCACTTTCAAGAATTGCTTCAGGTGAGCATAGGGCAGTAAAACTTAAACCTGGCGATATGGTAATATTATCTTCAACGCCTGTACCGGGCAATGAAAAGACTGTTGCAAATGTTGTTAATAAATTGTTTGAAAAAGGCGCAGAAGTTATTTATTCAGATATAGCTGATATTCATGTGTCCGGCCATGCATGCCAGGAAGAATTAAAACTGCTTCACTCTCTAATAAAACCTAAATACTTTATGCCTGTTCATGGTGAATACAGACATTTAATACAACATGGGAAGCTTGCTGAAAGCTTAGGAGTAAAAAAGGATCATATTTTCATTCTGGAAAACGGTGATGTTCTAAGCTTTAATAAGCGCAAAATAGAAGTATTGACTAATCAGGTATCTGCAGATGCAATTTTAGTAGATGGACTTGGAGTCGGAGATGTTGGTAATATTGTTCTTCGCGATAGAAAACTCCTTTCTGAATCAGGATTGATAATTGTAGTGGCCTCAATTGACGGTAGCACTCAGGAAATTGTTTCAGGACCGGATATTATTTCAAGAGGTTTTGTTTATGTTAGAGAAAACGAGGCCTTAATTGAAGAAGCAAGACAGGTTGCTGCTGAAACACTTGAAAGATGCAAGAGAAACAAGAAAAATGATTGGAATTCAATGAAAGCACAGGTTAGAGATTCTCTTGGTGATTATATTTATGAAAGAACAAAGAGAAGTCCAATAATCCTGCCGATATTTATGGAGGTATAATATATGAATGTTTACGATCAGGCACATGGACTTGCAAAAGCAATTAGAGAGTCTGAAGAATTTAAACAGTATGATCAGGCTAAACAGAAGCTTAAAGCAAATCCAGAAGTAGAAAAAATGATTAAAGAAGTACAGGCAAAACAGTTTGAACTTCAGGCAAAGCAGATGACAGGTCAGGAGATTTCTCCTGAAGATATGGCAACTGTTCAGACAGCTTATGCCATTATTCTAAAAGATCCTCTGGCACAGCAGTACATGGAAACAGAAATGAGATTTTCAATAATGATGAAAGATGTCTATGAAATATTAGGCGAAGTGACAGGTATGGGAGATTTACTAGGCTAATTATATATATATTTACTGGAAATGATTCAGTGATATTATTGAGTACTTGGCAATTCTCATATTCTTTGTTATAATATAGTGAAATGTTTAAAAAAAGAGTTGAAAACACTCTAATATATTAGTTTACCTTTAAACAGAATGGAGAGATAACAATGATTTATGCAAGTGATTTTAGAAAAGGAATGACATTTGAAATTAATGGTGAACCACATGTTGTAATTGATTTCCAACATGTAAAACCAGGTAAGGGCGCTGCTTTCGTAAGAACAAAATACAAAAATATTCTTACTGGTGCTACTAGAGAAGAAGCATTCAACCCTGATGATAAATTCCCTAAGGCACATATTGAAACAAGAAAGATGCAGTATCTTTACAATGATGGAGAATTATATTACTTCATGGATCCAGAAACATTCGATCAAGTTCCTTTAGCTTATGATCAGGTTGAAGAAGCTATGAAATATTTAAGAGAAAATGATGAAGCTACAATTAAATTTTACAAAGGAAGCGCTTTCCTAGTAGAAGCACCAAACTTTGTTGATTTAATAGTAACTGAAACAGAGCCAGGAGTAAAGGGAAATACAGCAACTAATGTTACAAAGGCTGCAACAGTTGAAACAGGAGCAGTTATTCAGGTTCCAATCTTCATCGAATCCGGTGAAAAGATTCAAATTGATACAAGAACCGGCGAATATTTAGGAAGAGCAAAATAATAGACGACAGAGCAAAAAGGACATGACGTTTTGTTGTGTCCTTTTTCTACAGTATAACTATATACAAATTGAGGGACTATTAAATGGATTTAAAAGATAAGATAAATGGAATGAAAGATTCAAAGCAAAAAACACTTCTAATATTTTCTGTTATTCTTGTCTTTATTATTATTGTGGCAGGGATAGTATTTTATTCAAATGGAATAGGTGCCGCAGATAAGAATGATGACGAAATAATTACTATAAACATACCAAATGGAACAAGTGCATCTCAAATAATTGAAATACTTGATGAAAACGGCCTGATAAAAAACAAATTATGTGCAAAGATTAAAATGAAGATTGGCGGATATGACTCTCTTCAGGCAAATAATTATGTCTTTTCAAAGAATATGAATCTATCAGAGATTTTTGAAGCAATCAACACCGGTGACTTTAAATATTTATCTAAGAACGTTATAACCATTATTGAAGGCTCTACTATTCCGGAAGCTGCTGAATCCGTGGCTTCTAAGCTAGGCTTTACAAATGATGAAATAATTGCAAAATGGTCAGATAGAACTTATCTTAATGAACTGATAAAAGAATATTGGTTTTTAACAGAAGAAATATTGAATTCTTCTATCATGTTTCCGTTAGAAGGATACATTTATCCTGAAACATATTTTGTAACAGAATCAGATCCTACATTAGAGAGCGTTACAAAGATGTTTTTAGATAAAACAGATGAAGAACTTTCTAAACGCAAAGAAGCAATAAATAAATCAGGAAATACTGTTCACGAAATTTTGTCCCTTGCTTCAGTTGTTCAAAATGAATCTCTTTTCGAAAAAGATAGGGCAAAAATTGCAGGTGTTTTTATTAACAGATTAAATAAAGGTATGGCCCTTCAGAGTGATATTACCGTATTGTACGCGCTCCAAGAAAAGAGAGTTAATGTTACATATGACGATTTAGCCGTTGATTCAAAATATAATACTTATAAATATGCAGGTCTTCCTGTTGGACCTGTATGTGCTGTTCCGGGTTATTCTATTGATGCAACTTTGGATTACGAAAAATCGGATTATTTATATTTCTTTGCCACTAAAGATGGTGAAGTTATTTACAATAAGACTTTAGCAGCACATGAAAAAACAGTTCAGGAAAATTTATGGTATTAATATGAATATTACAAATGAAATAATAACTGAATATTTAAATAAATTTTATTTTGAAAATACTGATGGTCTTAGCCAACTTCGCAAAGAAGCAGAAGAAAACAGAGTGCCAATAATTCTTAGAGACACTGAGCTTTTATTAAAAACATTGATAAATTTAATGAAACCCAAAAACATTTTGGAAATTGGTACAGCTGTAGGTTATTCTTCCAGCTTTTTCGCAAGCTTAAGTGATGATATTCACATAACTACAATTGAAGCAAACGAAGATATATATTATAAAGCGATAAACAACATAAAAAAGCTGGGTTATGAAGAGAGAATAAATGTGTGTTTGGGAGACGCTAGAGAAGTTTTGGAAGATTTAAAGAAAACTCATTCTTCTTCATTTGACTTTGTTTTCATCGATGCAGCTAAAAGTCATTACAGATCTTTTTGGGATTTATCCATTCCGTTAATAAAAGATGAGTCTATGATAGTATGTGATAATATTCTTATGAAGGGCATGACAGCTTCTGATGAATATGACAGATTCAAAAGACATAAGACAAATATCAGACACATGAGAGATTTCCTTGATTATATTAATAATCTGGATTATGCGCAAACCTCTACATTAGCTGTAGGTGATGGTTTATCTTTAAGTATAATTAATAAGAGAAGAGGGTAGTTCATAACATGAGAAAACCGGAATTACTAGCCCCTGCAGGGGATTTGGAAAAATTAAAAATAGCTGTATTATATGGGGCAGATGCTGTATATTTTGGAGGCGAGACTTTTTCCTTAAGAGCGGGTGCAGGCAACTTTACCTATGAAGAAATGAAGGAAGGCATTGAATTTGCACATTCACATGGTGCAAAATGTCATCTCACTGTCAATATCTTTGCACACAATGAAGATATTGAACCATTTATACAATATCTGAAAAAAGTAAAAGATTTAGGCATAGACGCTTTTATAGCCAGTGATCCAGGTGTTATTGATATGATTCAGGAAGTAATTCCTGACGCAGAAATACACTTGAGTACTCAGGCAAATATGACCAATTACAGAACTGCAAACTTCTGGTATAAGAGAGGGCTTAGAAGGCTTGTTACTGCCAGAGAGTTAACCATAGATGAGATTATTGAACTTAAGAACAATATCCCCGAAGATATGGAACTTGAATCCTTTATTCATGGTGCAATGTGCATTTCATACTCAGGCAGATGTTTATTAAGCAATTTTATGATTGAAAGAGATGCAAACAGAGGCGCCTGTGCACATCCTTGCAGATGGAAATATACATTAATGGAAGAGCAGAGACCAGGACAGTATTATCCAATTGAAGAGGATGATCGAGGAACTTATATTTTAAATTCTAAGGATTTGTGCTTAATAGAACATTTGCCGGAGCTGATTGAAGCCGGTATTTCTTCTTTTAAGATTGAAGGAAGAATGAAAAGTGTGTTTTATGTTGCTACTGTTGTTTCAGCCTATAGAAAGGCAATTGATGCTTACTTCGAAAATCCTTCTGAATATAAATTTAAAGATGAATGGATGAGAGAACTTTGCAAAGTAAGTCACAGGGAATTTACAACAGGCTTTTATTTCCATAAACCTACAAATAATGATCAGAATTATAGAACAAGTGCATATACAAGAGATTATTCATTTGTTGGAATGATAAAAGAATACGATGAAAAAACAGGTTATGCCATTGTCGAACAGAGAAATAAAATGGTCATCGGTGATAAAATAGAAATATTTGGTCCTGATACAGATTATTTTGAACAAGCATTAACAGAAATGTATGATGAAGAGGGAAAACCGATTGATTCAGCACCTCATCCTCAGCAGATTATTAAGATAAAAATGAATAAACCTGTTAAGCCATTTTATATGATTAGAAAAGAAAAATAGATAGATTTTTTTATGGAAAGGTATATACGATGTTAACGGACCCCGATAATTGTTTGCTAAACATACTTTTGATGATATTAGCTATATTGGTACATGGATTCTTTGTTGCTGTTAATACCGCATTTAACGCAACTACTCATAATGACGAAAAAGTTCATACAAGTAACAGACTTATTATGGTTATTTCAGCCCTATTGGGATGCTACGTTGCGTTCCCTAAATTGGATATAACCATTGCATATTTTGTTTTTCTCATGATATTTGGACAGCTTTTCCCTTATAAATTGGCGTTACAACACAGTGAGGGTATACATGGAAAAACAAACAAATTTGTTTGTGCTATTTCGACCATACTTTCACCCGTTTCTATGATTCTTATGCTGTTTGCAAATATTATTCTTAAAGTTTTCAAACAGAAGACGAAGGTGGAATATGATCAGTTTTCTGAAGAAGAAGTAATGTCAATGCTTCAGGTTGGTAAGGAATCCGGTGTTATAAAAGAAGAGGGTACAAAAATGATTAATTCCATTTTTGCATTTGACGATCTTCTTGCATATGAAGTAATGACACCTAGAACCGATGTATTTTCTATTGATATTGAAGATGATCCTGAAGAGTACTTGGAAGAACTATTAAAAATGAGACACTCAAGGGTTCCCGTATGCAAAGGTGACAGTGATAATATTATTGGAATATTGCATATTAAGGATTATCTTATTAAGGCGTGTGAAAGTAAATTTGAAGAGCTGGTTGACATAGAATCTATTTTAAGAAAAGCTTATTTTGTTCCCGATACAAAAAATATAGACTCATTATTCTTCGAAATGCAAAAAACAAAGCAGCAGATTGCTATTCTTATTGATGAATATGGCGGTTTTAGTGGAATAGTGACTATGGAGGACATTATTGAAGAAGTAATGGGAAATATTGATGATGAATATGATGAAGAAGATGAAATAATCGATAAAGTTGACGATAATTTATATCTTGTCGACGGAGATGTGGACCTTGATGATTTAGACGATGAACTTGGAATTGAGCTTAAATCTGAAAACAGTGAGACCATAGGCGGCTTCATCATTGACATACTCGGAGAAATCCCCGATGAAAAAGACATTGGACGTATTGTTGAATTTGAAGATTATAAATTTAAAATAATGTCGGTTGAAGAACGTCGAATAAAACGTGTAAAGGTCTATATGCCGGACAATAATAACGAAACAGGCAGTGATAAAAACTAGTAATTATATACATTCCATTTTTATTGATTTGTAACTGTTTCTTTGATAAAATTAATTTGTTGTATTATATATGAAATTTATATATATATGATTTGAGAGGTACTAATATGAGTGAAAAAGTATGTAACTGCAACTGTACTCAAAACAGAAAAGAGCAATTTATCGAATTGCAGCCTGTTTTAGACAAGTATGCAAAAGTGCCAGGCAGCTTAATTACAATTCTGCAAAAGGCACAAGATATCTATGGATATCTGTCAGTTGACACAATTAACTACATTTCTGAAGCTACTGGTATTAAACCTGCAAAGATTTATGGAGTAGCAACATTTTATGCTCAATTCAGATTGCAGCCTATCGGAAAATACCTTGTAATGCTTTGCCAGGGGACAGCATGTCATGTTAACGGCTCTGAAATGATTGAAGAAGCTGTTTGCGAACATCTTAACATCAAGGATGGAGAGACAACAGAAGATGGATTGTTTACATTAAACAATGTTGCATGCCTTGGATGTTGTTCACTTGCACCTGTTATGATGGTAAAAAGTGCTGATGGTGATGAAACTTACGGTAATCTTACAAAAGACAAAGTTAAACAGATTCTCGATGAAATTAGGGAAAGAGCATAGGAGGTGTACACAGCATGAGAGTAGTAGTGGGACAAGGCAGCTGTGGTATCGCAACAGGTGCTAAAAAGACTGCAGCAGAATTTGAAAAGCAAATTGCTGCTAAAAAACTCAACATTAACGTGGATATTACAGGCTGCGTAGGTACTTGCTATCTGGAACCTATTGTTGACATTTATGAAGACAATGGCGAAATGACAAGATATGTCAAGGTTCAGCCTGATATTGTTGAAGATATAGTTAACAGTCATTTAGTTAATGGCAAAGTATGTGAAGAACATGCGATTACAAAGGAAGATGAGCAGTTTGTTGAAAAACAGAAGAGAGTTGTATTAAGAAACTGTGGTATTATCAACCCTGAAGATATTGAAGAATACATAGCAGTAGATGGATATAAGGCTATCGAAAAGGTTCTCAATTCAATGAGTCCTGAAGAAGTAATTGAAGAAATAAAAATATCTGGACTTCGAGGAAGAGGCGGTGCCGGATTCCCTACATGGTTTAAGTGGAATGCTGCAAAGCAGAGTCCAGGTAAAGAAAAATACTTAGTTTGTAACGCTGACGAAGGTGACCCAGGCGCATTCATGGACCGTTCCGTTCTCGAAGGTGACCCTCATTCACTAATTGAAGGTATGATAATTGGCGGTTATGCAATGGGAGCTAACGAAGGTGTTATATACTGTCGTGCGGAATACCCTCTTGCAATAAAGAGACTTGAAATTGCAATGGCTCAGGCACGCGAAAAAGGTTTCTTAGGAAAGAACATATTTGGAAGCGGCTTTGATTTTGATATTAGAATCAAAGCAGGTGCAGGCGCTTTTGTTTGTGGTGAAGAAACTGCTCTTATCGCTTCTCTTGAAGGCGAAAGAGGTATGCCTAGACTGAAACCTCCTTTCCCTGCAGCAAAGGGCTATTGGCAGAAGCCAACTAACATTAACAATGTTGAAACTTTGGCTAATGTTCCATGGATTATATACAATGGTGGTAAAGCATTTGGTTCAATGGGTACTGAACAGAGCAAGGGTACAAAGGTATTCGCTCTTGCAGGTAAAATCAAGAAGGGTGGTCTTGTTGAAGTTCCAATGGGATTAACTCTTAGAGATGTTATCTTTGGTATCGGCGGTGGAATCAAAAATGATAAGCAGTTTAAAGCTGTACAGATGGGCGGTCCATCAGGCGGATGTATTCCTGCTCACTTAATCGATACTCCTGTTACATACGAAGATATTAACAAGACAGGTGCAATCGTTGGTTCCGGCGGTATGATTGTAATGGATGAAGACACTTGCATGGTTGATATGGCAAGATACTTCCTGAACTTCACTCGTGATGAATCATGTGGTAAGTGTAATTACTGCCGTATCGGTACTAAGAGAATGCTTGAAATCTTAGAAAGAATAACAAGAGGCGAAGGTGTTGACGGAGATATTGAAAAGCTTGAAGAACTTGCAATGAAGATTAAAGATGGTTCTCTGTGCGGTCTTGGTCAAACAGCTCCAAACCCTGTTTTGACAACTATCAAGTACTTTAGAAACGAATATGAAGATCATATTTATAACAAGAAATGTACAGCTAAGTCCTGTAAAGCATTAGTGAAATATGAAATTACTGATGGATGTAAAGGATGTACATTGTGCTCAAAGAAATGCCCTGTTGGTGCTATCACAGGTGTTGTTAAAGGACAGCATGTTATCGATCAGGAAAAATGTATTAAATGCGGTAAGTGCTTAGAAACTTGCAAGTTTAATGCAATAGAAAAGAATTAAGGGGAGGGAGGAATAACAATGAATAAATTCAGATTGAACATTAACGGCAAAGAAGTTAAAGGCGTTGCCGGTCAAACTATTCTTGAAGTTGCAAGAGAAAATGACATTTTCATTCCAACTCTCTGCTATGATGAAAGAACTAAAATCTACGGTTCCTGTGGACTATGTATGTGCGAAGTTGAAGGAAATCCAAAGCTTTGCAAGGCATGTGCAACTGAAATTGCACCTGGAATGGTAGTAAATACAAATACAGAAAGAGTAATTGAATCAAGAAAAACCAACCTTGAATTACTTCTTTCAAATCACGTAGGTGATTGCAGACCTCCTTGCGTTTTAGCATGTCCTGCTCAAACAGATTGTCAGGGATATGTTGGACTAATTGCAAATGGAGAATATGAAGCTGCTTTAGAGCTGATAAAGGAAAAAATTCCTCTACCTGCTTCACTTGGTAGAGTTTGCCCTCATCCTTGTGAAGAAGCTTGTAGAAGAGGCTTAATCGATGAACCCGTTTCCATTCAGCAGTTAAAGAGATATGCTGCAGACTTGGACTTAGAAGCAGACGATGTATTCATGCCTGATTGCGAAGAACCAACAGGCAAGAGTGTTGCAATCATCGGTGGTGGTCCATTAGGACTTTCTGCTGCATACTTCTTGAGAAGAATGGGGCATGATGTTACCATCTTCGAAGCAATGCCAAACGCAGGCGGTATGTTAAGATACGGTATTCCTGAATATAGACTTCCAAAGGCTGTATTAGATGAAGAAATCTTAACAATTGAAAGAATGGGAGCTGAAATCATCACTAATACAAAGGTTGGCGTAGATATTCCGTTTGAAACCATCAGAAATGACTACGATGCAGTATTACTTGGCATCGGTGCTTGGGTATCAACAGGCGTTGGATGTAAAGGTGAAGATGCTGAAGGCGTAATTGGTGGTATTGACTTCTTAAGAAGAGTTGTAAGAAACGAAGAAATAAAACTAGGTGATAAGGTTGCTATAGTTGGTGGTGGTAACACAGCTATGGACGCTTGCAGAACAGCCGTTAGACTTGGTGCTAAAGAAGTATATAACATTTACAGAAGAACAAAAGACGAAATGCCAGCTGATTTAGTTGAAATTGAAGAAGCTGAAGAAGAGGGCGTAATCTTTAAAAACTTAACAAACCCAATCGAAGTTGTTGCAGATGAAAACGGACACGTTAAAGAAGTTGTTCTTCAGGTTATGGAACTTGGTGAGCCAGACGCTTCAGGAAGAAGAAAACCTGTTCCTGTTGAAGGCAAGACAGAAACATTACCAATTGATACAATGATTCTTGCAATCGGTCAGGCAGTTGATGCATCAATGTTTGACTGTGACAAGACAAGAAAGAATGCTATTGCATATGATGAAAAGACATTTATGACAAGCATTCCTGGAGTATTTGCTGGTGGTGACTGTGGTAATGATAAGATTTCCATTGCAGTTGAGGCTATAGCTGATGCTCAGAAAGTTGCTGAATCAATCGATGCTTACTTGTATGGTGAAATTCTGCAGTACGAAAAACCATATGTAGTAGAAAGAGATGATATCACAGAAAAGACTTTTGAAGACAGAGAAAGAATGTGCAGACCTGTAATTCCTCAGTTAAGTGCTGATCAGAGAAAGGATAACTTCTCTGAAGTAATCCCATATGGATTTACTGAAGAACAGGCTGTCGAAGAAGCTTCAAGATGTCTTGAATGTGGTTGTCACGATTACTACGAATGTAAGCTTATAGACTTTGCAAATCAGTATGAAGTTAAACCTGAAAGATTTGCAGGTGATAAGAACACAATTGAATTTACTGATGAACATCCATTTATTGTAAGGGATCCTAATAAGTGTATCCTTTGCGGATTATGCGTAAGAGTATGTGACGAAGTAGTAGGTGTTGGTGCATTAGGCCTTGTTAACAGAGGTTTTGATACAGTAGTAAAACCAAACATGGAAAAACCTCTTTCTGAATCAGGATGTATCAGCTGTGGTCAGTGCGTAAGCGTTTGCCCAACTGGTGCTCTTCAGGAAAGAACTTCCATGATTAAGGAAACTCCACTACCTACAGAAGTAACTGATACAACATGCTCATACTGTTCAGTAGGATGCAGCTTAAAACTTGAAACCCATGGTGATATGCTTATTAAAGCAAACCCTGACAAGGAAGGTCCTGTAAACGCTGGTCTTATCTGCGGTAAGGGTAAATGGGGCTTTGATTGCTCAATGCTTGAAGATAAGCTTGAAGAACCAGTAATCAAAGAAGCAGGAAGATTCAGAGAGGCTGATTATCATGAAGCATTTGTTTTAGTTGCAAAGAAAGCTCAGACAATCGGTGCTAAATACGGAAAAGATGCTATAGCTGTTTCAATCTCTGACAGATACACAAATGAAGAAGCATATGCAATTATGTGCATGGCTGATGCTATTGGTGCAAAGGTACTTTGCATGAACAACCGCGAAAACGGTTTAGGAAATGTTATCGGTTTAGATGCATCTCCAAATACAATCGATGAATTATATTCTACTAACCTAATAATAAAGGTTGGATTCGAAGATAAGGCTTCAAGAGTAATTGCCCTTAAGATGAAACAGGCTGAAGAAGCAGGTGTTAAAGTTGTTGATGTTCCTACAGGTGATAATAACGTTGACATCCTTAAGTCAATTGCAAAGGCAATCATCGAAAGTGGTAAAGCTAAGAAAGTTGCCGGCTATGACGAATTTGTTGCATCTTTAGAAAATGTAGCTGTAACTGAAGAAGCAAAGCAGATCGCAGATGCATACTTAGGTGCAAAGAAGGCTATGATTGTTTACCAGCAGAATGTTCTTTCAGTAGAGGCTGCAACATTAATCGGTGATATTGCATTGCTTTCCGGTCACATCGGTTCACCTAGAGATGGTATCTTAATGGTAAGACCTAAGAACAATTCACAGGGCTTAGTCGATATGGGTATCGTTGAAGGAAGAGAAGCTCTAGAAGGAGTAAAAGCATTAATTGTATTTGGTGAAAATGTTGACATCGATACTGATGAATTAGAATTCTTAGCTGTATGTGATACACATATGACTGAGCTGGCAGCAAAAGCTGATGTGGTACTTCCTGGCACTGGATTTGCTTCAGTTGATGGCACATATACTAATACTGAAAGAAGACTTCAGTTAGTAGAAGCTGCTATAGAAGAAGGTATTCTGTTCAGCAACTGGGAAATCGCAGTAGAAATTGCTCATATATTTGAAGTTGATTTAGACTGGGATGGAACTGATGATATTTCTGATGAAATGTCTGATTATGTTGATGAATATAAATATGCTCAGCTTGGTGAAATTTTTGGCGGTGTTCTTGCTCCAACTGAAGAAGCTAAACTGGTAGTAGTAGGCGATGCTAAGTTAGTAGATGTTCTGGAAACAACTGACAGCTTGATGCAGGTTATTGAAGCAAGATTACCTGAACCGGTTAGTCCTACAAAATAATTTATTATTAGCCTAAAACTGCCCATATTATGTGGGCAGTTTTTTGTATTATTAACCCATACGTAATATTACATTGATTTTGAATGATACAGGGTAGATAATTGTAGAAAAAATGAAAGGAAATGATAGTTATGATTCAGATTGAAATGTTAAATGTTGCAGGTAAAGCTGTTCAGGGACTTCGTATCCAGGAACCAGGTGGAAACGGTCACCCTAATATGCTTATTCTTCTTTGTGAAAAAGGATATATAATGTGTGGATATCTTAACAAAGAAGCTGCAGATAAGTTTGAAGATGCTGCAGCTGTAGTAGGTGGAAGCACTTTTGAAGAAATACTTGTTAATCCAGTAAAAGCTGTTACAAAAAAAGCAGAAGAACTCGGCATTGAAATAGGTATGACAGGTGCTCAGGCAGCAGAAAAGCTCATTGGATAAAGTATACATTTGTATATATTTAACAAATTATTTCAAAATGTTTTTGTAAAAATACACAAAAAACTATTGACATTGAAAATTAATTGGCGTATTATAACCACATAAATATTAAAGGAGAGGAGCAGAAGAGTGATGTTTAACATTTTATTACTCGGATTAGTTATTATTGATAATAATTGCACATCACAAGTATTTTCTGCCTGATTCCGAGTAAACAAACTATGACTTAAATATAGCCTTGTTTCCAGATTGGTGGAAACAAGGTTTTTTTATTATAAAAGAAAGGAAATATGCCATGGAAGCGGGAATTAATGACAAAGTAAAAGGAATGAAGAATTATACAAAATATGGAATTGGATACTTCATGCCTCCGGTAGAATCAATGAATTGGACAAAAAAAGACCATATTGAAAAAGCTCCAATATGGTGCAGTGTAGATCTTCGTGATGGTAATCAGGCACTAATTGTACCTATGAGTCTTGAAGAAAAATTAGAGTTCTTTGATTTGCTATGCTCATTAGGCTTTAAGGAAATAGAAGTTGGATTCCCTGCCGCTTCAGAAACAGAATATGAATTTTTAAGAGCTCTTATTGAAAAGGATTTAATTCCTGATGATGTTACTATTCAGGTTTTAACTCAGTCGAGAGAACATATTATTCAGAAGACATTTGAAGCAATAAAAGGTGCAAAAAATGTAATCGTTCATTTATATAATTCAACATCAGTAGCCCAAAGAGAGCAGGTTTTTAAGAAGAGCAAAGAAGAAATTACAGAAATCGCTTTATTTGGCGCAAAAATGATTGATGAATATGCATCAAAAATGCCAGAAACTAATTTTAAGTTTGAATATTCTCCTGAAAGCTTCACAGGTACCGAAATAGATTTTGCATTAGATATCTGCAATGCAGTTATTGATGTTTGGAAACCAAGCCCTGAAAGAAAGGTTATTATCAACCTTCCTGCAACAGTTTCAATGTCAATGCCTCATGTATATGCTTCTCAGATTGAATACATGAGCAATAATCTTAAATATAGAGATGATGTTATAGTATCACTTCACCCACATAATGATAGAGGTACTGCAGTTGCAGACTGTGAATTGGGAATATTAGCTGGCGGTGACAGAATAGAAGGAACACTTTTTGGTAATGGAGAAAGAACAGGTAATGCCGATATCGTTACCGTTGCAATGAATCTTTACTCACATGGTGTAAATCCTGAACTTGATTTTTCAAATATGCCATATATTGTTGAAAAATATGAACAGTTTACAGATTTAACGGTTCATCCTAGACAGCCATATGGAGGAAAACTTGTATTTGCAGCCTTTTCCGGATCACATCAGGATGCAATTGCGAAAGGAATGAAATACAGGGAAGAACATGATTCTGATAAATGGAATGTTCCGTATATTCCTATCGATCCAAGCGATATTAACAGAAAATATGAAGCTGACGTAATCAGAATCAACAGCCAATCCGGCAAGGGTGGTGTGGCATATATCCTTGAAACAGCATATGGACATAAGATTCCAAAAGAGATGCGTGAAGAATTAGGATATCTGATGAAACATGTATCTGATGTAGGTCACAAAGAATTGTCACACGAAAAAATTTATGAAATATTTACAAAAGAATATGTAAATAGAAAAGAAAGAATCGATTTAGTAGATGCAACCTTCAGAAAAATGCCTAATTCAGGTTCATTAGGCGATGGAGGTATGGAAGTAGATGCTGAAATCATAGTAAACGGCGAAAGAAAATTCTTTACAGGTAGAGGTAATGGACGTATCGATGCTATCAGAGATGTATTTAGAAAAAATACAGGAGCAAATGTATATCATTTCGTAACATACGAAGAACATGCCCTTGAAGGCGATTCTAACTCAAGAGCAGCCGCTTATGTAGCAATTTCTGATGAAGAAGGCAACATCTATTGGGGTGTGGGCATTCATAACGATATCGTATATGCATCAATTAATGCATTTACTTCGGCAATCAACAGAGGCGAAGCAGCAAAAGAAAGTTTAGAAAAGTAGAAGAGGATAATAACAATGGGAATGACAATGACACAAAAAATACTTGCTGATCACGCAAGTTTGGAAAAAGTTCAAGCTGGACAGTTGATTGAGGCAAGATTAGATATGGTTCTTGGCAACGACATTACTTCACCTGTTGCTATAAATGAATTTGAAAAAAATGGCTTTACCGGTGTATTTGATAAATCAAAGATTTCTTTGGTTATGGACCATTTCACACCAAATAAGGACATCAAGGCTGCACAGCAGTGCAAACAGACAAGAACATTTGCAAGAAAATTTGACATAGATAATTTCTTTGATGTAGGCAATGTGGGAATCGAACACGCATTACTTCCAGAATTAGGTCTGGTAGCTAGTGGTGAATGCATTATTGGTGCTGACTCACATACATGCACATATGGGGCTCTAGGCGCATTTTCAACAGGCGTTGGTAGCACAGATATGGCAGCAGGTATGGCAACAGGAAAAGCATGGTTTAAGGTTCCATCAGCAATAAAGGTTGAGCTCACAGGTGAACTTAGCCAGTATGTAAGCGGTAAAGATGTAATTCTTCATCTTATTGGACTAATTGGAGTTGATGGTGCACTTTATAAATCACTTGAATTTATGGGCGAAGGGTTAAAATCACTTTCAATGGACGATCGCCTGTGCATTTCAAATATGGCAATTGAAGCTGGTGCTAAAAATGGTATTTTCATGGTTGATGAAGTAACTAAAAAGTACATGGAAGGAAGAGTAAATAGAGAGTATAAAGTCTTTAGTCCAGATGATGATGCTGAATATGAGAAGACAATTACCATTAATCTTTCTGAATTAAAACCTACAGTTGCTTTCCCGCATCTTCCTGAAAACACAAAGACTATTGACGAAGTTGGTGATGTTAAAATCGATCAGGTTGTAATCGGTTCCTGCACAAACGGCAGATTAGAAGATATGGCCACAGCAGCTGAAATTCTAAAAGGAAAGAAAGTTGCGAAAGATGTAAGATGCATTGTTATCCCAGCAACACAAAGTATTTACAAGGAATGCATTAAGAAAGGCTATCTGGATATTTTCATCGATGCAGGATGTGCTGTTTCAACACCAACATGCGGACCTTGTCTGGGCGGTTATATGGGTATTTTAGCTGAAAATGAAAGATGCATTGCAACTACTAACAGAAACTTTATCGGTAGAATGGGGCACAATCTTTCAGAAGTTTATCTATCAAACCCAGCTGTGGCGGCTGCGTCAGCTATTACAGGTAAAATAACAGATCCTAAGGAGGTTATGTAGATGAAAGCACAAGGAATTGTTTATAAATACGGTGATAATATTGATACTGATATTATTATCCCTGCAAGATATTTAAATACTTCGGATATGAAAGAACTTGCATCTCATTGTATGGAACCGGTTGACGAAGATTTTCCTAAAAATGTTAAAGCAGGCGATATCATGGTAGGAGGTTTCAATTTTGGCTGTGGCTCATCAAGAGAACATGCTCCTGCAGCAATAAAAGAATGTGGAGTTTCAGTAGTAATTGCTAAATCTTTTGCGAGAATTTTTTATAGAAATGCTATTAACATCGGTCTTGCAATTATGGAATGTCCAGAAGCTGCTGAGGCAATTGAAGCAGGAGATGAAGTATCCGTTGAATTTGAAACCGGAGTTATAAAAAATATTACAAAAAATGAAGAATATAAAGCAATGCCTTTCCCAGGATTCATTGACAACATAATAAAAAAGGGAGGGCTCCTAAATTCACTAAAATAGGAAGGACAATGGTAAGCATATGTTAACACTAAAAGCGTTTGAAGAGGCTACAGAAGTTGTATCAAAGGTTGCAATAGAAACAAAGCTAATCTATAGTAATTATTTAAGCGAACAGACAGGTAATAAAATTTATTTAAAACCTGAAAATTTACAGATTACAGGTGCTTATAAACTGAGAGGTGCATATTACAAAATCAGCACTTTAACGGATGAAGAACGAAAAAAAGGCTTAGTTACTGCTTCTGCCGGAAATCATGCACAAGGAGTTGCATATGCTGCTAAAGCATATGGATGTAAAGCAACTATTGTAATGCCTACAACTACACCATTGATGAAAGTCGACAGAACAAAAAGCTATGGTGCGGAAGTGGTTTTATATGGAAACGTATATGACGAAGCTGCAGCATATGCTGCAAAGCTTTCTGAAGAAAATGGTTATACCTTTATACATCCTTTCGATGACCCTGCAGTAGCAACAGGGCAGGGAACAATTGCTATGGAAATTATTAAAGAATTACCATTGGTAGATTATATTCTTGTTCCGGTTGGTGGGGGCGGTCTTGCTACAGGTGTATCAACACTTGCTAAACTGCTAAATCCTAAGATAAAAGTTATCGGTGTTGAACCTGCAGGAGCAAACTGCTTGCAGGAATCACTTAAAAACGGAAAGGTAACTACATTAGATTCTGTTTCAACTATAGCTGATGGTACCGCTGTAAAGACTCCTGGAACAAAGATTTTCCCTTATTTGCAGAAGGGATTAGATGATGTCATAACAGTAAGTGACGATGAATTAATTGTTTCATTCCTGGATTTAGTTGAAAATCATAAGCTGATTGTTGAAAATTCAGGACTTCTTACAGTTGCTGCTCTTAAGCATCTTGATGTTAAAGATAAAAAGATTGTTTCAATTTTGAGCGGAGGTAATATGGACATAATAACCATGTCTTCCGTTGTACAGCTTGGTCTAATTAAGAGAGACAGAATATTTACTGTATCTGTACTTTTGCCAGACAAACCTGGTGAACTTGTAAGAGTTGCATCAATTATTGCAAATGAACAAGGTAACGTTATCAAGCTTGAACATAATCAGTTCGTTTCAACAAATCGTACAGCAGCAGTTGAGTTAAAGATAACAATTGAAGCCTTTGGAACAGAACACAAAAAATCAATTGTTAAATCACTTAAAAATGAAGGATATAATCCAAAACTTATAACAGTACAAATGTAAAGGACAGGTAGACAAATGGAGTACAAAATAGCAGTAATACCCGGAGATGGAATAGGTCCGGAGGTAGTTGGCGAAGCCATTAAAGTTTTAGATGCAGTAGCAAAAAAATACGAGCACACTTTTAACTATGAATATCTCTTAGCAGGAGGATGCGCAATAGATGCTACAGGTGAATGTCTTCCTGTTGAAACAGTTGAGAAAGCAAAGGCAAGTGACGCTGTTCTTCTAGGTGCTGTCGGTGGTCCGAAATGGGATAATCTACCCGGTGATAAGAGACCTGAAAGGGCTCTTCTAGGTTTAAGAAGTGCACTTGGCTTATTTGCCAATCTGAGACCTGCTATTATGTTTGATGAATTAAAAGATGCATGCCCATTAAGACCGGAAAAAGTAGCCGGAGGTTTAGATATCATGGTTGTGCGTGAACTAACAGGTGGCATTTACTTTGGTGAAAGAGGAACAAAGCAAACCGAAGAAATGGGAATGGCTGCATATGACATAGAAGAATATTCGGAAAAAGAAATTGAAAGAATTGCTGAAATTGCCTTCGATCTTGCAATGAAAAGAAATAAAAAAGTAACAAGTATCGATAAGGCCAATGTACTTGAAAGCTCAAGATTATGGAGAAAGACAGTTGCCAAAATAGCAGAAAAATATCCGGAAGTGACAGTTGAAAATCTTTATGTAGATAATGCTTCCATGCAGCTTGTTCATAATCCACAGCAGTTTGATGTCTTAGTAACAAACAACATTTTTGGAGACATTCTTTCAGATGAGGCCAGCATGATTACAGGATCTATAGGAATGCTTCCATCTGCAAGTCTTGCAAAAGGTGCATTTGGAATGTATGAACCTATTCATGGTTCAGCACCTGACATCGCAGGTACCGGCAAAGCAAATCCTATGGCTACTATTTTATCAGTTGCAATGATGATGAAATATACTTTTGGTTTGATAGAAGAAGCCGATGCTATCAATAACGCTGTAGAAAAAGTATTAGTTGAAGGATATAGAACTTCAGATATAATGACAGAGGGTAAGACTCTTGTTAATACAACTGAAGTAGGAGACCTTGTGGCAGCTAGAATCTAACAGGGAGTTTCTTAACAATGGAAGATATTACAAAAAAATTGTTGATATTTAGTAATGCAAAGGATTATTTTGAGAAATCAACTGAAAATAATTCAATTGACATACTTAACAAAATGCTTGTTTTAGCAAACAAGCACGGCTTCAATGGGAATATCTGGAAAAGCTATGTGGCATATTATATAGCCATGAATGAAAATCCGTTTTCTTTATCTGTAGAAAAAACAAGTGCTGAAAACATTGGAAATATAAAAATATTAGCAAAGAGTGATTGTGCTGTTTTAAAAAAGCTTTTCGATTCGGATATATCAGATATATTAACTGATATTCCAGAAGATTGTATTGATGCCCTTTATAATTATGATAACAAATATGGACTCGATCAGGCTGGCACAAAAATTGAGCAATTAAAGGTAAGGCTTGAAAACGCTTTGTCCGAAACGGAGTTTTATGAGACAGTTTTAAGCTTTTATGTAGATGAGGGAGTTGGTGCAATAGGTCTGAACAAAGCATTTGTTCTCAAAGAAAATTCAGCAAAACCTGTCTTAACAGCTATAAAAAGCACAGACAATGTTATGCTTTCTGATTTAGTCGGTTACGAAGTGCAAAAGAAGCGTTTGCTTGATAATACCATTGCATTTATAGAAGGACGTTCAGCAAATAATGTTTTACTGTATGGCGATGGAGGCACAGGTAAATCAACCAGTATCAGAGCTATTTGCAACCAATTCAGTCCAAAGGGTTTACGAGTCATTCAGATATACAGACATCAGATGAAGTATCTGAACCAGCTGATAGATAAACTTAAAGGCAGAAATTACAAGTTTATTATCTATATGGATGATTTATCCTTTGAAGATTTTGAAACTGAATATAAATATCTAAAAGCTATTATTGAAGGAGGTCTTGAACCAAGACCTAAAAACCTTCTTATATATGCAACTTCAAACAGAAGACATTTAATTAAGGAAACTTGGAATGATCGTGATGACATGGTACAAGATGGTGACATGCATCAGAGTGATTCCATGGAAGAAAAACTTAGTCTTGCAGAAAGATTCGGAATTCAGATATATTACGGAAAACCAACAGTTGATGAATTCCACAATATAGTCGAAACTTTAGCGAAAAGGGAATGCATTGAAGTTGATATGGAATTTCTTCATAAAGAAGCGACTAAATGGGAAATACGCTATGGAAGTGTTTCAGGAAGAAGCGCTCGACAATTCATAGATTATATCAAAGGAATGGAGGAAACGTTAAAATGAAATTGACAGGTGCAGAAGTAGTAATGAATATTTTACTTGAGCATGGTGTAGATACTGTATTCGGTTATCCGGGTGGCACCGCATTGTTCTTGTATGACGAATTATATAAGTATAGTGACAAAATTAAACATGTATTAACTGCACATGAACAGGGTGCTGCACACGCAGCAGATGGATATGCAAGAGCTACCGGCAAAACAGGGGTTGCATTTGCTACAAGCGGTCCTGGTGCCACAAACCTTGTTACAGGTATTGCAACTGCATACCTTGATAGTATTCCAACAGTATTCATTACAGCAAACGTTGGAAAAAGTTTAATCGGAAGAGATGCATTCCAGGAAATATGTATCACTGGTGTAACATTCCCTATTACAAAGCATAGTTATTTTGTTAACAAGCCTGAAGATCTTGTAGATGCTATGAGAAATGCTTTCAGAATTGCTAACGAAGGCAGAAAGGGCCCGGTTCTCGTTGATATAACAAAAGACGTTACTAATGCTCTTGTTGATTATGAACCAGCTCAGCCATTGCCACTTACAAATCCGGTTGATTCAGAATTAGAAGAAAAGCTTGATAGATTTGCTGAGACTCTTTCAACAGCTAAGAGACCTGTAATGCTTATAGGCGGTGGTGTTATTTCCTCAAATGCTTCAAACGAAGTTTATTCATTAGTCAAGAAATTAGACTATCCTGTAGTATCCACACTTATGGGACTTGGTGGTATTCCTGAAGATGATCCTAGATATTTTGGCATGCTTGGTATGCACGGTTCTTTTGCAGCAAATAAGTGTGTTAACGAGGCTGATGTTCTTCTGGTACTAGGTGCAAGATTCAGTGATAGAGTGGCTTTAAAGCCTACATCTTTTGCTCCAAAAGCAAAGATTATACAAATTGATATTGATAAGAGTGAAATCAACAAGAACGTCGAAGTAGAAGATTACATTATCGGAGACATTAAGGCTGTAATCTCAAGATTGCTTCCAAAGATTGAACAGCAAAACTATGTAAGATGGATTAAGCGTATTGCAGAATGGGATGAAGAAAAGTCAAAGAAGTTCAAAAACGCTTATCAGAAAATGAATCCACAGGAAATAATCGAACATTTATGTGATGCATCTGACAAAGAAACTATTTTTGTAACTGATGTTGGACAGCACCAGATGTGGGCAGCGCAGTATGTTAAACAGACTAATCCAAGAAACTTCCTTTCAAGCGGCGGACTTGGAACAATGGGCTTTGGATACGGTGCTGCAATAGGAGCTCAGCTTGGTAATCCATCAAAGAGGGTTATACATTTAACAGGCGATGGTTCATTCCACATGAACTTAAATGAAGCTTGTACAGCGGTTTCACAGAATTTACCAATTATCACTGTTATTTTTAACAATACGGTTTTAGGTATGGTTTACCAGTGGCAGACATCTTTCTATGACAAGAGATACTCACAGACTACACCGGAGAGAAAGACAAACTTTGTAAAGCTAATTGAAGCCTTCGGTGGAACAGGCTTTAGAGTTGAAAATATGGAAGAATTAAAAGAAGCATACCAGAAAGCTCTTAAAATCGATGGTCCGGTTTGGATTGATTGTGATGTATCTGCTGAAGACAGAGTTCTTCCAATGATTCCGAATGGTAACTCCATAGATGGAATGTTATTTGAGTAAAGGAGGATAAGGATATATGAAAAGAGAAGTAGTAAGCGTATATGTTGAAAATAAACCTAATGTTTTATCCAGAGTTATCAGCCTTTACGGTAGAAGAGGTTTTAACATCGAATCATTAACTGTATCTGCAACTAATGATCCGACAATTTCAAGAGTAACCATTACCTTTGAAGGCGATACACTTACACTGGCACAAATTGTATCTCAGACTGAAAAGCTTGAAGTAGTAAAAAAGATAATGACATTAAACAATGACACAAGTTTTTTCAGGGAACTGCTTTTAGTAAAGGTTAAAGCTGACAAAGAAATAAGAGGTAACGTAAAAGAAATAGCTGACATCTATAGAGCAAAAGTTATTCATCTTGAACCAGAATACCTTGTTTTAGAACTGACAGGACGACCTGAAAAACTTGATGCCTTCCTTAAAATATTAAAGGAGTTTGAAATTATTGATGTTTGCAGAACCGGTATTTCCGGAATAGAAAAATAAATAACTATCGTATAAAATAATTTTTACATAAAAAGGAGATTGGAAAAATGATTAAGAAATACTATGACATGGATTGTAACTTTGGCATGCTTGATGGAAAGACTGTAGCTATCATCGGTTTTGGTAGCCAGGGTCATGCACACGCAATGAATTTAAACGAAAGTGGTGCTAATGTTGTTGTTGGTTTAAGACCTGGAAGTGCTCATGCAGCAAAAGCAGAAGCTGCTGGATTGAAAGTGATGGATATTGAAGAAGCTGCAGAAGCAGGTGATATCGTAATGATGCTTGTTCCAGATGAATTAGCTGCAAAGATTTACAACACTCAGGTTGCAAAACACATGAAAGCTGGCGATGTTCTTTGCTTTGCACATGGTTTCAACATTCACTACAATCAGATTCAGCCTGCAGCTGACATCGATGTCATCATGATTGCTCCAAAGGGTCCTGGTCATACAGTAAGAAGCCAGTACGTTGAAGGCAGAGGTGTTCCAAGCTTAATTGCCGTATATCAGGATGCTTCAGGCAAAGCAAAAGATTATGCATTAGCATATGCTAGTGGTATCGGCGCAGGTAGAGCAGGTATCCTTGAAACTACATTTAAGGAAGAAACTGAAACAGACTTATTCGGTGAACAGGCAGTACTTTGCGGCGGTGTTTGCGAATTAATGAAGGCAGGTTTCGACACTTTAGTTGAAGCTGGTTATGAACCTGAAATGGCATACTTTGAATGTATCCACGAAATGAAATTAATCGTTGACTTAATCAATGAAGGCGGATTTGACAAGATGAGATACTCCATTTCAAATACTGCTGAATACGGTGATTACAGAACAGGTAAGAGAATCATCACTGAAGAAACTAGAAAAGAAATGAAGAAAGTTCTTGAAGAAATTCAGGATGGTACATTTGCAAGTGAATTCATTCAGGAATTCAATGCAGGCGGAAAGGCTAAATTCCTTGCAACAAGAAAGAAAGAAGCAAGTCATCTTCTTTGCAAGACTGGTGCAGAATTAAGAAAGATGATGAGCTGGATAAAGAAATAATAGACCGTTAGAAAGGTATGACTAAAATGAAAATAAGAAGTCAAAAAGTAACTGAAGGTATAGAAAAGGCGCCTATGCGCAGCCTTTTCTATGCAATGGGATATACAGAAGAAGAACTTGCAAAACCTTTGATTGCTGTTGTTTCAGCTCACAGTGAAATTGTACCAGGACATATGCACCTTGACAAAATAACTGAGGCTGTAAAGGCAGGAGTCAGAATGGCCGGCGGTACACCTATTATGGTTCCTGCAATCGGGGTATGTGACGGAATTGCAATGGGTCATATCGGTATGAAATACTCTCTTGCAAGCCGCGAACTTATCGCAGACAGCGTAGAGACAATGGTTATGGCACATGCTTTTGACGGTGCTGTTCTAGTTCCAAATTGTGATAAAATCGTTCCAGGTATGGTAATGGCTGCATGCAGAATGGATATTTCTGCTGTAGTTTGCTCCGGCGGTCCAATGATGAGCGGTCTTGTAGGTGGAACTGAAACATCATTATCAAAGATGTTTGAAGCTGTTGGTGCTAGAAAAGCAGGTATTATCGATGATGAAGGACTTCTCGAATATGAACAGAATACATGTCCTGGATGTGGATCCTGCTCAGGTATGTATACAGCAAACAGCATGAACTGTTTATGCGAAGCTATAGGAATTGCACTTCCCGGTAACGGAAGCATTCCTGCAGTATCAAGCAGAAGAATTATGCTTGCAAAGCATGCCGGTATGGCAATCATGAATCTTGTTGAGAATAACATTACAACAAGAGATATCATTAACGAAAAATCAATCAGAAATGCAATTGCATGTGATATGGCCTTAGGTTGTTCTTCAAACAGCGTTTTACACCTTCTTGCTATCGCAAAAGAAGCTGGTGTAGATGTTGATTTAAACTTATTTAACGAAATCAGCCAGGTTACACCTAACTTGTGTCATTTAGCTCCTGCAGGCGGTACACATATGCATGACCTTGATAATGCAGGTGGTGTACAGGCTGTTTTAGCACAGCTTGCTTCAAAAGGTTTAGTAGATACATCTCTTCCAACTGTTTCAGGAAAAACTGTTGCAGAAAACATTAAGGGCAGAATTATTAAAGATGAAAACGCTATTAGACCGATAGATAATCCATACAGCAAAACCGGCGGTATTGCTATTTTATGGGGTAATATTGCAAAAGATGGATGCGTAGTAAAGAGAAGTGCTGTTGCACCTGAAATGCTGGTTCATTCCGGTCCAGCAAGAGTATTTAACAGCGAAGAAGAGGCTATTGAAGCTATCTATGCCGGTAAAATTACCGACGGTCAGGTAGTAGTTATCAGATATGAAGGTCCAAAAGGTGGTCCTGGAATGCGCGAAATGCTTAATCCAACAAGTGCACTTGCAGGTATGAATCTTGACAAAACAGTTGCTCTTATTACAGATGGCAGATTCAGTGGTGCAAGCCGCGGAGCATCTATCGGACATGTAAGCCCTGAAGCTGCTGATGGCGGATTAATTGGATTAATTGAAGAAGGGGATATCATTGAAATCAATATTCCAGAGTATTCAATAAATGCCAAGGTCTCCGATGAGGAATTCGAAAGAAGAAAAGCAAAATATGTTGCACCAGAACCAAATGTAAAAGGTGGATGGCTTGAAAGATATTCAAGATTAGTTTCATCTGCCAATACCGGTGCTGTATTAAAGTAAAGTTCATTAAAACTGTAGAAAGGGATGATTAAAATGAAATATTCATTTCCAATAACAAAGACTAGTAATCCAAAGCAAAAGCCAGATCCAAATAATCTTCCTTTTGGTGTTTACTTTACAGATCATATGTTTGTTATGGATTATACTGAAGGAAAGGGATGGCATGATGGAAGAATTGTTCCATATGCACCACTTGAACTGGATCCAGCCAGTTTAGTTCTTCATTATGGTCAGGAAATGTTCGAAGGCTTAAAAGCATATAAGACAAAAGAAGGTAAGGTCCAGCTGTTCAGACCTGATATGAACGCTAAGAGAACTAATAATACAAACGACAGAATGTGCATGCCTAGAATTGACGAAGAATTATATGTTGAGGCTATTAAAGCCATAGTAAACGTTGATAAAGATTGGATACCTGAAGCAAAGGATACATCACTTTATATCAGACCGTTTATGATCGCTACACAGCCAAAATTAGGCGTAGTTGCATCATCAACATATAAGTTCATAATCATTTTAAGCCCTGTTGGACCTTATTATACTAACGGTCTTGCACCAACTAAGATCTATGTTGAAAATGAATACATTAGATCCGCTATGGGTGGTACAGGCTTCGCAAAAATCGGTGGCAATTATGCTGCTGCAATGATTGCTGAAAAGAAAGCACATGATATGGGATATGACCAGGTTCTTTGGCTTGATGCAAAGGAAAAGAAGTATGTTGAAGAAATCGGTACTTCCAACGCTTTCTTTAAGATAGATGGCGAAATATACACATCTTCATTAGTTGGAACAATTCTTCCGGGTATCACCAGAGCTTCTATGATTGAAGTAATGAAAGACTGGGGATACAAGGTTAATGAAACTAGATTTACTATCGACTTTGTTTATAAGGCAGCAGAAGAAGGTAAACTTGAAGAAGTATTCGCAACAGGAACTGCAGCTGTTATTTCTCCTGTAGGCGAATTAAGCTGGGAAGGAAAGAAACTTGTTATCAACAATAATGAAATCGGTGAATTGTCACAGAGACTGTATGATGAATTATACGGCATTCAGACAGGTCTTGTTGAAGATACAAGAGGTTGGACAGTTCCAGTAGAATAAAGAATATTTGACATTGGTCCTATTGATATGAAGAAGCATTTGACAAATCAGTTTGTTGAATGCTTTTTTCATTGCAAAAAAACATAATGATTAAAGTAATAAACTTGGCTATCTTTCATAGAATTTATTAAACACATGAAAAGGGGACAATTATGGAAGGTTTTCAAAGAATATTAGAACATATACCACCATCCATATCTTCAGAGTTGTTTTTGATTCCACAAAACATAATAGATAATGTTGAAGAATTGCGATTAAGATGCGGATATCCCGTTATTTTGAAGACATCATCAGGTGAGATTATTCAATCAAGGAAAATTACAAGAGAAGATTTGAATAGTATTTTATCATCTCTTGTTAAGTACTCCTATTATGCTTATGAAGAGGATCTGGCACAGGGATTTATTACAATTAGCGGTGGACATCGCGTTGGAATTTGTGGAAAAGCAGTCATAAACAATGATAAACCAACATTAATAAGGGAAATAAGTTCATTAAATATTAGATTTGCAAAAGATATAGTAGGTTGCTGTATTCCTATGATTCCGCAATTAATAAAAAATAATCGTCCTGTAAACACACTGGTAATTTCACCACCGGGATGCGGTAAAACAACATTGTTAAGAGATATGGCAAGGCAATTAAGTATAAGAAATATAAACGTAGCAATATGCGATGACCGCTCAGAAATTGCCGGAATGTACGAATCTAAATCAAGCTTTAATCTTGGTCCACGTGTAGATGTACTTGATGGCTGTGATAAATCATACGGCATATCCATTTTGATAAGGTCTATGGCACCCCAGGTAATAATTACAGATGAAATAGGTAAAAAAACGGACATTCCGGCAATTGAGCAGTGTTTGAGTGCAGGTGTCTGCCTTATAACTTCAATACACGGTTCCAATATGGATGATATTATGTCATCGCATATTGCTTCCATTATTAGCAGAGGAGTTTTTAAAAACCTGATTTTTTTGACAAATGAAGGGGGACCAGGCAGCATAAAGGAGATTAAGCATTGTTAAAATTAATTGGATTGACAGGTGTAATTATTTCTTTAGGCCTAGCAGGAATATGTAAATCAAAGCAAATGTATAGACGCTTGTTTCTATTAGAAGATTATTTTGAAATAATTATCAAAATAAAAAGTCAGATAGGATATTTTAAAGAACCTTTGCCAGAACTTTTCATAATGAATAAAACGAATAAAAACTCAAAGGCAGGCCTGCTTCTTAATAATATCGGTGAGGGGTTAAAAAACGGCTCAGTCGGTATAGAGGAATTGTGGAAAAGAGAAGTCAATTCACTATATAAGTCAGAGCCTATTAAAGAAGAAGATATAGTTACTTTTAATTATCCATGTTCATTTTTAGGAAAAACTGATTACGAAAATCAATTACTTCATTTTTCATATTTAGAGGAGAAACTAAATATGACCATAGAAAGAGTCAGAACAGAAATTGCAAATAAGACACCTATGTACAATAAAATAGGATTTTTTATAGGTGCAATAATAGCAATTCTGTTAATATGAGGAGAAAAAATGGATTTTGACATAAACATATTATTTAAAATAGCATCCATAGGTATTGCCATAGCTCTCTTAAATCAGATTCTAAATAAAGCAGGAAGAGAAGAAGCTGCTATGATGACAACTTTAGCCGGTGTAATAATAGTCCTTGCTATCGTAATAAAAATGGTAAGCGAATTTTTTGATACAGTTAGAGTATTTTTGGAATTTTAAAATGATTTTCTTACTAAAAATTTGCCTTATAGGCTTAACATCAGTAATTCTCATTACTGTAGTAAAGGTATATAAGCCAGAGCTTTCAATAGAAATAACAATATGTGCATCTATTGTAATGCTAATAATGATAATAGATGGTTTAAAAGGAAGTTTTCAGTATATAATCGATATTTACAACAATCTTAATACAGGTAAAGAATACTTTCCTATAATTTTGAAGGTCCTTGGGATAGCATATGTTACTGAATTTGCCGTAGCCTTATGCCAGGATGCAGGAGAAAAAACAATCGCATCAAAAATTGAACTGGCTGGTAAAGTCTGCATATTTATTGCTGCTATCCCTGTGTTCAACTCACTTCTTACCTTATTAAACAGTATGATAAGATGAATTATGATGAAATACTAAAGGAACAATTTAATAATATTAACAACGATGGTAAACTTGACGAACTTACAAAACAGACATCAAACCTTACAGAAGGCTTATCGGATGAATTTGTCCCGGAAAAGCTTTTAGATTCAATACTAAATGGACAAAGTATTTTTTATGATTCACAGATTGTAAGTTCACTTAAGGAATTATTCCTTCTAGAAATAAAGAGTGCAATGGTAATATGCATAGAAATACTATTTATTTCTATTGTAATAGGAATTATAAAAGGGCTTTCAGACTCATTCAAAACAAAATCCGTGGCTGATATAAGTATGCTTATATGTACAATGGTTATTATTGGCCTTTCTATAAACAGCCTCAAAACATCCTACAATTTAGCATTAGAAGCAACAACAATTATGGTTAATACTATGGAGATTTTAATACCTGTTTTAATAGGAATATTGATCTCAACAGGTGCGATTACGTCAGGAACCGTTTTAAGCCCATTTATTCTTGGAACAATAGGTGGCATGGCCTTGATAATAAAGAAATTTATCTTACCGGCTCTATTTTTATCATGTATCTTAAGTTTAATAAATAGTTTAACAGAAAAAGATTATGTAAATAAATTAGCAAAGCTTATTAGAAATGTATCTTTAGCCGTAACGGGGTTTCTCCTAGTAATTTTTTCAGGAATTATTACTTTACAAGGTCTTCTAACTGAGACAGCTGATAGCTTGCTACTTGATACAGCAAAGTTTTCTCTAAGTAACTTCATTCCAATTGTAGGGGGATTTACTTCTGATACGGTAGAATTATTTTTGAAGTGTATGTCTTCAATAAAAAATGTGATAGGTATCTTTGGAATAATAACACTGGTTTTACTGCTTTTGATACCTGTGATGAAAATTCTGTCAATAGGTATTATTTATAAAATCACAGCCGCATTAAGTGAGCCTATAAGTGACTCTAAAGTTTCTAGCGGGTTAAACGATATGGGCACCTCTATAATATACATTTGTGCAATAATGTTTTTTACATGCCTTTTATTTATAATATTTATCACTTCGATCTTAAGTATAGGGGGCACATGATGACTTCAGTATATATTTTTATAAAAGATATATTTCTGATAATAATTTCTATCTCTTTTTTTGAGATTCTTATACCTGACTCTAAGATATCAAAATATATAAAGTTTATCTTTTCAATGATAATTTTAGTAATAATACTGGAGCCGGTCTCACTGTTTCTTCTAAATTTGTAATTTCTCAAAATTAGTAATATTTAAAAGCATTTTTCATATACATAGGAGTGTAATTATGTTTGAAAACATCAATGGTAACGCCAAAGGAATTTTAGGCAAAATAAATATAATAAAACTGATAACAGCACTTCTTATTGCTTCAATAGCTATTATCGCATTAAGCATTCTTACTGAAAGTAATGATGGTCGTAAGCAGATAATAGATGATAATGGTGCATCAGAAAGGCAACTATGCAGCATACTTTCGACAATAGAAGGAGCCGGAAGTGTTGAGGCAATGGTTGAATATGATACAGATAAAAAAGTGTGTGGAGTAATTATTACTGCTGAAGGAGCAAGCAATCCAATAGTAGCCAACAAGATTACCACAGGAGTTGCTACTTTATATGGTATACCGTTTTCAAGTGTAATTGTATTTGAAAAAGAACAGGGGGAATGACCTTGAAAAAATTAAAATTAAGTTATAAATCTATCCTTTATAAAAGCAAAAGACTGGCGGTACTCGCTTTAGTACTGGTTTTTTGCACAGGTTTAATGGTATCGGGTGTGTTAGATGAAAATGAAGATGTACCTGTTCATGATGGAGAAGTATTGGTAGATAGCCTTGCCGTGTCAGAGGATACTTCTGTAAAAGGTGATTTCGATTCAATGAGAGCAGAACTTGATTTGAGCAGGAACAAATTACTTGCATCATTAGATCAAACAATTAATAACTCAAGCAATGAAAATGAAAAAGACAATGCAGCAAAGGAAAAACAAAGAATTATGGGTTATATGGAAAAAGAACTTGCAATAGAAAGCAATATTAAATCCAAAAATCTCCCTGCATCTTTTGTACTTATCACTGAAAAAAGCATCAGCATTACAGTAGATAAGCAGGAACTTGATACAAATACAGTTGCTAAAATCTGTGATATAGCTATGAGGGAAACAGGGAAGAAGGCTGACAGTATTATTATTCAAAGCAAATACTGATACATATGTGTGTTTTTAATACCTCGGGACTGATAGGTTTTGAGGTATTTTTCTTTGCAATTTCTTAACACATGATTGACACTATTTCTTAATTTTTGTATAATTTTCCTACTATATTCAGTTGATTATTTTAGGAGGACACAATATATGCACAGGCGACCGACGCGATCACTGTCACAGATTCTCATATCTGCAATTCTATTATTCTCTATTTGGATATTATTTTCAGGTAAATTTGAGTTTAAATTTCTTCTTATAGGTTTGTTTTCATCTATTATCATATCAATCATCTGTTTTCCCTTCATGCTTATTACCAATAATAAAAGTGGAAAGCAATTTTTTGTTTTTGATTTTAATATCTTAAAATTTTTATCTTATTCTCTTTGGTTAATAATTGAAATTATTAAATCCTCAATTGATGTAGCAAAAGAAATATTTAAACCTAATATGGAGTATGAGCCATTAATCGTCTATTTTTCTATGCCTTTTGAAAATCCCCTCGCAAGCGTTGTATTAGCAAACTCAATTATTCTAACACCGGGAACTATAACTATAGATGTCGATGGTGATGGCATTTTTGAAGTGCACGCATTAAGCAAAAAATTTTCTTCGGGATTGTTAGATGGCAGAATGCAACAAAAAATAGCTGAAATATTTAATGAAAATTGCCAGTTTACACCTCTTGAACATATGACTGTTGTGAGAAAGGGGGTAAAATAGATGACTGTTTTTTTCACAATTTATCTGATAGGAATAATATTTTTGACATTGCTTATGCTTTTCAGACTTTTTAGAGGGGATGTATATAACAGATTTGTCGGAATACTTGTAATGACAACAAACGTAATACTTATCCTGGTTCTTATAGGCTTTATTGACGGAAGAAGGGACATGTATGTTGATATTGCCATATCATATGCAATGCTTGGTTTTATTAGTTCAATAATCGTTGCAAAATTCCTTGGAACTAGAGGAGGTAAAAAAAATGATCATTAGAAATGCACTCACTGTTTTTTTTATGGCTTTAGGATTTTTATGCTTCCTGGCTTCAGCTGTTGGAGTCTTTAGAATGAAAGACTTTTATTGCAGACTACATGCTGCAAGTATATGCGAATCACTAGGCCTATTTCTGTGCAGCCTGGGATTATTATTCTATGAAGGGCTTGATTTGACCGGGATAAAAATCTTTTTAGTATTTACTGCAGTCTTTATCTCAAGTCCCATTGGAACACATATAATTACAAAGGTATGTTATAAGAAAAGTTTGAATGAAGGGGAGGAAAACTGATGCCTATTTTAATACTTGAAGCAATATTGCTTATTGCACTAATATTTGTGGCAATGGGTATTATTATCGGACAAGAGCTGCTTCCCGGAGTAATAATATATTGTGCCTTCAGTTTTATAGCGATGTTGCTTTATACAATTATCGGAGCTGCGGATGTTGCCTTTACAGAAGCCGTTATTGGAACCGTTTCCACAGTTTATTTCGTTATTGCAATCAAATCAATAAACAGGAGTCATAAAAAATAATGGAAAAACATTTACATAGAAGAAAACAGCGTAAAAAAAGAATAATTGCCATGATTATTCTTATCATAGCCGTTGCCGCTTCAACATTTGAACTGGCTACATTTTTACCTACAATCGGTGAATTGAACACTCCTGCAAATTCATACATTTCAGAATACTATATTGAAAATGCAGTAGAAGATACTCATTCATATAACATCGTAACGGCTGTATTAGCCGATTATAGAGGTTTTGACACACTGTTTGAAACCTGTGTTATGTTTCTATCAGGAATAACGGCAATGATGGTCTTATCTACAAAGGATAAGGTATCAAAATCCATTGAAAAAAAATCAGATGACGTAAACATTTTTGAAAGCGATATAATGGACAATGCCTTTAGAATCATCATCCCCATAATTATGATTTATGGAATATATGTTCTAGCTCATGGTGAAATTAGCTTAGGCGGAGGATTTCAGGCCGGAGCTTTACTTGCATCAGCGTACCTATTAGATAAAATAATTCCGGGCTTTAGAACTGTCCTTGACAGAATTACTGAGGAATTTGCATTGGTTGTTGCGGGAGTAGGATCTTTCATTTATTTATCCACAGGGTTACTTCCAATGTTTAATGGAGGTAACTTTCTGGAATATGGCAAGCTCCCCTTCGGGTCAAAATCCATAGAAACTGTAGGCTATCTTCATTCAACAGGAATATTGCTCATTGAAGTAGGTGTAACAATCTGTGTTGCAGGTGTAATAATCGCTATCTTAGAAGTTGTACTTGAAAGGACAAGTTTTGATGAATAATTTTTTAATAATTTTAGAAAATTTTCTTGCTGAAAGCGGGATATATGTTCTCACATTTATTCTGATGGCCCTTGGAATTTTCGGAATGATCGTATCAGGTAATTACATGAAGAAACTAATGTGCATGAACATTCTTCAAGTTTCCATAATATTCTTTTTCCTTACTTTTGGACAAAAAAATGGTGCAACTCTTCCAGTTGTTTTAGAGCATCTATTGGGCGCTGAGAGTTATATTAATCCTCTTCCACATGCCTTAATGCTTACAGCAATTGTAGTAAGCCTTGGTACAACAGGTGTAGGACTTGCTCTTCTTATGAAAATAAAGGATATATACGGCACAATTGAAGAAGACGAAATAACAGGCAAAGGAGGATCAAAAAATGAGTAATTTTTTAAATCATCTGCCTGTTTTAGTAATAATTTTTCCGCTGGCAGCAACACTTTTATGTCCTTTGCTAGGTCATTTCAGCAGAGATTTCAGCAAGAGGGCAGTTATTTTTGGACTATTTCTGTCCATGGTGTGTGCTTTTATACAGCTTATACAGGTTATAAAAAATGGAGAACCAATACATTACTTCATAGGTGGATGGATGCCTCCAATAGGAATTGAATTTGTTATCGATGGTCTTAACGGCCTGATTATTGTACTTGTCTCAACCATTTCATGGATGACTTCACTTTTCAGCAGTCCTTTTGAATTGCTGGAAAGAGGTAATGAATTAAGATCCGTAGGATATTATACTATATTATGTTTCCTGGCTGTGGGTCTATTGGGTATGTCATCCACAGGTGACGCTTTCAACCTTTATGTTTTTATGGAGATAACAGCATTATCAGGCTACGGTCTAATTGCAATAGGGGAGGAAAAAGGGCCTATAGCAGCATTCAGATACCTTATGACAGGTACCATTGGTGCATCCATGTACCTTCTAGGTGTAGGATTTTTATATGCATTGACAGGTACTTTAAATATGGCTGATTTAGCAGTCAGACTTGCTGATTCACATGACAGCCCTTTGATTATTGCATCCATTGCTTGTTTGATAATTGGTTTTGGAATAAAAATGGCATTGTTCCCATTACATGGATGGCAGCCTGCAGCCCATTCCTATGCTCATCCTGCTGCAGACCCTATGATTGCAGGTATTATGATTAAAATTCCGGCATATGCAATGCTCAGGTTTTTCTTCTGTATATTTGATAAGTCAAGTCCTATTATTGAAACATTCTTTACAGCAATTTCAATAATGGCCATATGTGGAATTCTTTATGGTTCCCTTAAGGCTTTAAGATATGATACATATAACAAAATTCTCGCATTTTCAAGTATTGGTCAGGTTGGCTATATTGCAATGGGCTTTGCAATAGGCAACTTTTACGGATTGATTGGTGCTGTACTTCATATTGTGAGCCATGCTTTCATGAAGGTTGGATTGTTCTATACCTCCGCAGCATTAAAATATAAATATGATATTCACAAGATCAGTGAATTGGGGCAGGTATATAGAAAGATGCCTGTAACTTCATTGACCATGGTTGTCTGTGCCTTGTCAATGGTTGGATTACCGCCATTTGCAGGTTTTTTCAGCAAGTGGTATCTTGCTCTTGGCGCTATTGAAAAAGGACAATATATCTTTGTTGCCGTTCTAATTGTCAGCAGTCTGCTTGGAGTAATATATTTCTTTAGAATTTTTGAAAACATGTTTATGGGTGAATTTAATGCAATAGGGACTGATAATCCGGTTAAAGGTAAGTTTGAAGTACCATGGCAGCTTATTATCCCGATGTGCATGGTAATTGTTGCGATTGTTGCCTTAGGATTATTTAATTCATTTATCATAAATAAGGTTTTAAAGGTTACAGTATTGGAGGTGTTCTTAGGATGATTATTGAATCAATAGGGCCGGCTTTAGTCGTATCAATTCCATTGTTTTCAGCACTTCTGATATTGTTTTTCGGAAACAAGATAAAGCCCAACCAAAGAGAATCAATTACAATAATCGCCTCTATCATTGTTGCTGCTATTGTTTTTTCAATGGTTTCAGAGGTTAAAGATGGAAATGAATATGTAACAACACTTTGGAACATCGTTGACGGAATAAGTTTAAAGCTAAAAACTGATGCTGCAGGAATGGTTTTTGCCTGTATTGCCAGCGGTCTATGGATATTAACATCCATATATTCAATAGGATATGTACGTGGTCACAATGAGAATAATCAGACCGGGTATTTTGCTGCTTTTGCTACCTGTATCGGTTCAGCGTTAGGTATTGCACTTGCAGCAAACCTCATTACTTTCTTTATTTTTTATGAAATGCTTACCTTGGCAACCTATCCATTGGTTGCACACTACAGAGACCAAAAAGCAAGATTTTCAGGACGTAAATATCTTGCATATACCTTGATTTCAGGGCAGTTATTCTTTGCTGCCATTGTGTGGGTTTATGCAAACTATGGTACCACTGAATTTATAGCGGGCGGATTTATAGAAGTAGGCAGTATGAGCAAAAATTTAATGTGCATCCTTTTCTTTATGATGCTTGTGGGAGGAGCTGTAAAAGCTGGTGTTATGCCTCTTCATGGATGGCTTCCATCAGCTATGGTTGCACCAACCCCGGTAAGTGCTCTTTTACATGCCGTAGCTGTTGTTAAAGCAGGAGCATTTTGTGTTCTCAGGGTAGTATGCTATGTATTTGGACCTAAAGCAGCTTTATGGTGCGGTGGTGCAGAGATTTTAAGCTGGTTTGCAATAGCAACAATAATCCTTTCATCCCTTGTGGCCATAAGACAGGATAACCTCAAAGCAAGACTTGCTTTTTCAACATTGGGACAGCTTTCTTATATTATCCTGGGAATAAGCATTCTATCTGTATACAGCCTTACAGGTGCAATTTATCATATTGTGGCACATGCTTTTTTAAAGATTACGTTATTTATGGCTGCAGGAGCAATATTTGTTCATACACATCTTTCAGAAATTTCGACAATGAAGGGAATTGTTAAAAGGATGCCTATTACATGTACAGCTTTTGGTGTGGCATCTTTAGGAATAGCCGGACTGCCTTTGATGGCTGGATTTGTAAGCAAATTTAATATTATTGAAGGTGCCTTTCTCAATTCAAAACCAATAGGTATAGCTGTTCTTGTTGCAGCCGCATTACTTGCTTTGACATATTTGATTCCCGTTGTTCAAATTTTCTTTGGAAAAGGTTTATCCAAGAAAAGCCATAATCTGCAAGTAGATTCACTTTGCCATTCAGAAGCTTTGGATGCATCCTGGTCGATGGTTATTCCATTGGTCGTTACAGTTGTAATTTCAATAATATTAGGAATCGCACCTAATGCAGGCTTAAATTTATACGATCTGGCAATAAAAGCCGCAGTGTCAATAACAGGAGAGGGGGGCATTTTCCTTGCAGGATAAGAAGAAAATATATTTGATATTGGGAATAATAATTATTATTTCTTTCGTTGCAGAATTGCTGTTTGCTCATCCTCACTACCATATGATATGGAACATAATTCCCGGAGCTGACGTAATAATCGGTTTTTTGGGAGCGTGGATTCTCATTTTTATTGCAAAGATTGTAATTGCTAATCTACTGCAACGCAGGGAAAACTATTATGAAGAGGGGAGTGATCAGGATGCTTAACAACTTTCTTCATCCCGGACTTATGTTTTTAATTGTTTCAGGACTGCTTTTACTGGTAGTTCCAAAATCATTACAGAAGTTCTTTGTATTGGCGGGACCTGTTGTAACCGGATTTTATGTTATTACTTCAGAGGCAGATAAGATGTCTGTCATGTTTGGTATTATCTTCTCTCTAATTTCATTGATTGCCGGAATATATAACCTTCATGTAAAAGACAGATTTGAGCTTTCATTTGAAGCAATCTATGCCGGAGCCAGCATATGTGTAGTATTTGCCAGATACTGGATTGAAATGATAATATTCTGGGAAATTATGGCTGTGGCTTCATGGCTTATCGTTGTGGTTGCAAGGACAAAGAAATCGACAGAGGCAGGGTTCAGATATCTCCTTGTTCATATGCTGGGAGGAAATCTCCTTCTGGCAGGCATTGTAATGCAGCTTGCTGAAGGAAACAGTATGATTCAATGTCTGACTGGCAATTTCAATGCAAGTTATTGGCTTATTTTGGCAGGAATAGCTGTAAATGCTGCAATACCGCCTTTAAATGCGTGGATCGCCGATGCTTATCCAGAATCTACAATGGGCGGTACGGTATACATGGGTTCTTTCACAACGAAAGTTGGAGTATACTGCCTTATAAGAATTTTTGCCGGTACTGAACTTCTTTTATATTTCGGCGTATTTATGGCGTTATGGGGAGCATGCATGGCTCTAATTGAAAACGATTTGAGAAGACTTTTTGCATACCACATAATAAGCCAGGTAGGATATATGATTGCTTCTTTAGCAATAGGTGGAGAAATAGGCATAGATGGAGCTTGTGCCCATGCCTTCAACCATATATTGTATAAAGGCACACTTCTTATGGCTGCAGGTGCTGTTATAACTGCTACAGGCAAGAGAAAGATAAGTGAACTAGGCGGACTGGCAAAGAAAATGCCTGTTACTGCATATTCATTTTTAGTTGCATCAATGGCCATTGCAGGTTTCCCACTGCTGAACGGATTTGTCAGCAAGTCACTAATAATGGGAGCCGCTGCACAGAATGCTCATTGGGCAGAAATATTACTCATGGTTGCAAGTATCGGTACCTTAATGTCTGTTACCTTAAAGGTAAATTACTTTGTTTTCTTTGGAAAAAGTGATGTTCATATCGAAGTAAATGAAAAAAATATTCCAAATAATATGAAAGTTGCCATGATTTTAGGTGCAGGTGCATGTGCAATTACAGGTATATTCCCAAATATTGTGTACAATTTGACTCCTTTCGGAACAGATGGGCATCCATTTACTGTAGATCATGTTACTCAATATGTTCAGCTCTTTGCTGCAGCTACCATTGCATTTATAATGTATTTGGAACATATGAAGCCTAAAGAAAAGATTACTTTAGATACAGACTGGTTCTATAGAAAGCCTCTTAACATCGCTGTGGAGGGTCTTTCCTATGCATTCGATTCAGCAAGAATAGAATTTGGAAAAATGCTTAAGTGCGCTATTGAGCAGGGTAATATTTATCTGCATAACCCAAGACTGATTGGAGAAAAACTATTCTCAATAAAACCTCCTGAAGAAAAGAACTGCATAGAAAAGGATGATGTTCTGCAGAATTCAGTGGGGAAACTTATTGGCACAAACTTTATTTTATTTATTGTTTTAATAGTATTTGCCATAATAAAATAAGCAAAGAGGTAAACCTCCTGGCACATATTGTCCGGAGGTTTCTTTTGTCTGTTATCTGTTGAAAATCAGCACCCGTTCTGTTATAATTTTTTTGAGGTGTAATTATGTCTGAAAAGCAGGTTTTAAATAAAATATCTGAGGATTTAATCAGAATAGAAGCGCGTGAGGCGACTCTGAAAGTACCGGGCGTTAATCATTTAAATGATAGTATTGCTGATAACATTTCCAAAATAATTGTCGGCAAAGATACTTCTGCCAATGGAATTAAAATTTCAAAAAACAAGGATGAAATGTTTGTCATAGACATATCTATAGTTGCTGATTACGGATGTAATATTCCTCAGTTAGCCTTTGATATTCAAAGTGCTGTCAAGGATAAAGTTACAAAAGCTATTAAACAGGAAATCGGGGCGGTTAATATTCACATTGAAGGTGTTGTACTGCCTAATAAAAATACAATAAAACAGGAGATATTATGAAAAGATCAGAAGCAAGAGAATTTGCAATGCAGGTAATTTTCCATATGGAGGTTCATAATGAATTTCTTCCGCAGGTGCTTATCAAGTTCCCTGTATATGAAACATTAGGTGAACAAAAATCATATGTAGACGAATTGATACAAAAGTTATGTGATAATATTGAGCTTATTGACGAAAAAATCAACGAACATTCACAAAAATGGTCCGTTAAAAGAATGCCTAAGGCTGATTTGGCAGTTGCACGACTTGCATCTTGCGAAATACTTTTTATGGAAGACATTCCGAAAGCCGTTTCTATTAATGAAGCTGTTGAACTGGCAAAGAAATACGGAACTGAAAATTCTGCAAAGTTTATCAATGCAGTATTAAAAAATATCTAAAAAATGTTTACTGAAAAATTATCTCTGGGAATAGACACCAGCAATTATAAAACATCTGTTGCTGTTGTGGATAGAGAAGGAAACATATTATTCAACGCACAGGAGTTTCTTGATGTAAAGAAAGGGGAAAGAGGGCTAAGACAATCTGACGCCTTTTTTCAGCATGTAAAGAAACTTCCTCATATTATTAACGATGCCATTAACCATGAAGAAATAAGAAATAACATTGGATGCATTGCTGTTTCTACAAGGCCTAGACCACTTCAAGGTTCGTATATGCCTGTTTTTATGGCAGGTGAAAGCTTTGCCCGTGTTTTGGCCACAAGCCTGAATGTCCCAATTTTTGATTTTTCTCATCAGGAGGGTCATATTGAAGCGGTTAGATACTATTCTCCACTTAATGAATCAGAGCCTTTCATTTCTTTTCACTTTAGCGGAGGTACTACGGAAGCAATTTTAGTGAACAGAAAAGAAGAAATTTTTCAAATAGTTGGTGGAAGCAGAGATTTGGCATATGGACAGGTTCTCGATAGAATAGGTGTTTCTTTGGGAATGTCTTTTCCTTGTGGTGCAGAAATGGACAGTATAACTCAAGGTTGTTCCTGTCAAATTAAGAATAATCATCTTACAAAAATTAAAGTCATCGATGGTTATGTGAACCTTTCCGGAATCGAAACTCAGGCTCAAAGACTTCTTGACCAGGTAAGCTCTGAGGAAATAATTTTTGAACTTTTCCATAGGCTGTCTTCTTCAATTTTAGAGATGACAATTCAATTAAGTGAAAAATATGGGATTAATAAATTTCTTTATGCCGGTGGCGTCTCATCAAGTGCTTATATAAAGCATTACTTACTTAGCAACAAACCGCATAATTTACAATTATTTTTTGCAGATTCAAAGCTTGCATCAGATAATGCAATCGGAATCGCTCTGCTTGGAGGTAAAAAGATATGGCCTTAAAGCCTGTTACAGTTTCACAGTTAAATGAATATATAAGCAGAGTTTTAACGACAGATCCGCTTTTAGGCAATATTTCCGTTGCCGGAGAGATATCAAATTTAAAGTTTCACAGTTCTGGACATGTTTATTTTTCGATGGTTGATGAGAACTCTAAAATTAATTGTTTTCTGCCATCAAGCTGTTTCAACAGACTCAATTATGAACTTGGAGATGGACTTGAGATTGTCGTCCACGGTTATATCAATGTATATAAAAAAGGCGGCACTTATACTTTATTTGTACGAAATATTGAAATTTCAGGTGAAGGCAATCTTTCCATGGCCTTTGAATTATTAAAGAAAAAGTTGGACCAGGAAGGATTGTTTGATACAAAATATAAAAAACCAATTCCAAAATTTCCAAAGAAAGTAGGAATTGTAACATCTGAAACCGGTGCCGCAATCAGAGATATTTTGAAGATAATAACCTCCAGAACAAAGATGGTGGACATAAATGTTTTTCCTGTATTGGTTCAGGGAAAGGACGCTGCTCGAGATATTGCTGATACCCTTGATTTTATCAATAAAAACCATAATGACATAGACGTACTGATTGTAGGTAGAGGCGGCGGTTCTACGGAAGATTTATGGGCTTTCAACGAAGAAGTGCTGGCGAGAGCTGTCTTTCGCAGTGAAATTCCTGTTATTTCTGCCGTAGGTCATGAAATTGATTTTTCTATTTGCGATTTTGTTGCAGATTATAGAGCTGAAACTCCTACAGCAGCAGCCGAAAAGGCCGTTCCAAGTGATGAAATACTAAAAAGCAGAATTGATGAGTTAATAAACAATATTTCATCTGAACTGAAAAGCAAAGTTCTGTATTCAAAAACACTAACCGACAGATATGCCGATAACATGAAACTTATTCTGTTAAACAGAATTGACAGGTTATTTCATCAGATTGAGCAAAATTATATTATATTAAAAGAAAACAATCCTCTTAACATTCTTAACAAAGGATATTCTGTTTTAGAAAACAAAGAAGGAAGAGTTATTTCATCAATAAGTGAACTACAAGACAATTCAACTTATATATTGCATCTAAAAGATGGAACAGTACAATTTACTATCACTAAACTATCGAAAGAGGGTGAATGATTTGGGTTTTGAAGAATCATTAAAAAAACTCGAAGAAATGTCTGAACTAATAAAAAAAGAAGATACTACGCTTGAAGAAGCAATAAAGTACTATGAGGAAGGTATAAAGTGCTACGAGCAATGTAATTCTATCCTTAAGGAAGCAAGTCAGAAAATCGATACCATAAGGAAAGAGGAGGCATAGAAAAATGGACAGAACTTTTGATGAATATAAAGCTTTAGTTGATGAACATCTTTTAGATTTTATTCCGAACATCGATAATAAAAGTATTTCTCTATACGATTCAATGAAATACAGTTTAGTTGCCGGAGGTAAAAGATTACGCCCAGTAATGCTTTTGGCTGCATGTGAGTTCGCTGGAGGTAACATCAAGGAAGCGCTTCCGTACGCATGCGCAGTTGAATATATTCACACATATTCTCTGATTCATGATGATCTTCCTGCCATGGATAATGATGATTTGAGAAGAGGCGTTCCAACCAATCACAAGGTTTTTGGAGATGCCATTGCGATTCTTGCAGGAGATGGACTTCTCACATGTGCTTTTGAAGCAATTTATAAGGATATGATGATGTTTTTCGACGATCCTCAGCAGATAAAGAAAAGAGTAAACGCAGCATACGCTATCGCTAAAGGTTCCGGTGTAAGAGGTATGGTTGCAGGTCAAGTTTCAGATATTGAAGCTGAAAATGCGGTAGCTTCCAATGAATTGCTGGAATATATTCATTTAAATAAAACCGGCGCTCTTATTTCTGCATCCATAATTGCAGGTTTATATTTAGGTAATCCTACATCTGATATGATTAGCAATTTCACAAAATATGCTGAAAACCTAGGACTTGCTTACCAGATTGCTGACGATATCCTCGATGTAATCGGCGACCAGGAAGAGCTTGGCAAAAAAACAGGTGCAGATATAAAGCAGAACAAAAATACATACACATCGATAAATGGCGTAGAGGCAGCACAAGAAAGACTAAAAGAACTTACAGAAAGCGCGGTAGAAGCAATATCTGAATATTATGACAACGCAGAGTTCTTTAAAGATCTTGTAATTATGCTGGCAAATCGCAATAAATAAAAGGTAAAACAATGAAAAACAACATTTTAGACTATACTTTCCCTGAAGACTTAAAAGAAATGTCTTTAGATGAACTTGACCTTTTATCATACTCCATAAGGGATTTTCTAATAAGCAAAGTTTCTGCAACAGGAGGTCATCTGGCATCAAATTTAGGTGTTGTTGAACTTACATTAGCGTTGCATAAAGTTTTTGATAGCCCAAAAGACAAAATAATATGGGATGTAGGTCATCAGGCATATGTGCACAAAATCTTAACCGGAAGAGCAAAAGACTTTGATACTTTAAGGCAGCTTGATGGACTTAGCGGATTTCCTAAATCAAAGGAAAGTGTACATGACATTTATGATACAGGTCATAGCAGTGTATCTATTTCTGCCGCGGCAGGTCTTGCAGCTGCAAGAGATTTAAAAAAAGAAAAAAATGAAATAATTGCAGTTATAGGCGACGGTTCTCTAACTGGAGGTATGGCCTTTGAAGCATTAAACAATATTGGCGATTCAAAATCAAAAGTCATTGTAATTTTAAATGACAATGGTATGTCAATATCTCCAAATACAGGAAGCATTTCAAAATATCTTGGAAATTTAAGAACTTCAAAAGGCTACATTAGTGCAAAACATTTCATAAAAGAAAAAATAGGTACTTCTTCCGGCATAGGTCATTCTATAGCAAATGGTCTGGCTGATATTAAAAACGATATAAAGTATTCCTTAATAAATCAAGGAGGATTACTGTTCGAATCCCTTGGTTTTACCTACTTTGGTCCTGTTGATGGTCATAATCTTGCGGATTTATGCTACACTTTTAATAATGCAAAATCCCTGGATGAACCAGTTTTAATCCATGTTATCACTAAAAAAGGTAAAGGTTATAAGAATGCCGAAAACAATCCTAGCAAATTCCATGGAATAGGTCCTTTTGATCCTACAACAGGTTCAGTTACAGCAAAGAAAACTGATGAAAAGTCATATTCATCTTTGATGGGTCAATTTATTGCTGATAAGGCCGCAGAGGATGAAAAGATAGTTGCAATAACTGCCGCAATGTGTGAAGCAACAGGTTTAGGAGCATTTAAAAATGAATTTCCAGACAGATTATTTGATGTTGGTATTGCAGAAGAACATGCTGTTTCTTTTGCCGCAGGACTTGCAAAAGGCGGCATGAAACCAGTGGTATGCATATATTCATCGTTTTTGCAAAGATCATATGATCAAATTCTCCACGATGTATGCATGCAAAACCTGCCTGTTATTTTTGCAATTGACAGAGCCGGCTGTGTAGGAGCTGATGGAGAAACACATCATGGAATGTTTGACATTTCTTATCTTTCATCAATGCCAAATATGACTGTTCTTACTCCTAGTGATGGCAATCAGCTTGAGGAAATGCTTCAATATGCTTTATCATTAAATGCTCCCGTAGCTATCAGATATCCTAGAGGGAACACTATCTACAATAAAAACATTACGTCAACTTTTGAAGGCAAAAATGTTAGATTGGTTCAGCAAAAATCAATTGATATCTGGGCTTGTGGAAAAATGCTTTCCACTGCTAGCACAGTAATAGAACAACTTGCAGACAGAGGAATAGATGCAGGTCTTGTAGATGTTGGAATTGTTAAGCCGTTGGACCTTAGTCCACTTGATAAGGATAATTTGCCGGAATATATCGTAACCTTGGAGGACGGAACTATATCAGGTGGTTTTGGGCATCATTTGGCTGGTTATTTTTCCAGTAACAATATAAAAATAATTAGTTTTGCATGGCCTGATGAGTTTATTCCGCAGGGAACTGTAGATGAACTTGCTCAAAGATACGGACTTAACCCTGAGAAGATTACAGAAAGGATCTGTGAAGAAATTGAAAGAAAGACTTGATGTACTTTTAGTTGAAAAAGGCTTTTTTACATCAAGAGAAAAAGCCAAAGCCTCTATAATGGCCGGAATAGTCTTTGTTGATGGTGAAAGAAGCGACAAAGCGGGCAATATGATTGATACAGAGGCACAAATAACAGTTAAAGATAATATATGCCCATATGTCAGCAGAGGCGGCTTAAAACTCGAAAAATCAATGAAACTATGGAACTCAATAGATTTAAATGACGCTGTCTGTATGGATATCGGTGCTTCAACGGGAGGATTCACTGACTGTATGCTCCAAAATGGTGCAAAAAAAGTGTATGCTGTAGATGTTGGATATGGTCAGTTAGATTATAAGCTGAGAATAGACCCACGTGTCATCAATATGGAAAAGTGCAACATACGATATATTGACAAAGACACCATTGAACCACTGGATTTTATAAGCATTGACGTATCATTTATTTCTTTAAAGCTGGTTTTTCCTGTTGCAGAGGCGCTGTTAAAAGATAGCGGCAAGCTGGTATGCCTTGTTAAGCCTCAGTTTGAAGCCGGAAGGGAACAGGTAGGCAAGAAAGGTATTGTAAGAGATAAAAATGTCCATGTACAAGTGGCTGAAAATGTGGTAAAATATGCAGTTGAGAGCGGTCTAAAACCGGCAGGATTTACATACAGCCCCGTTACAGGCGCAAAGGGTAATATTGAATATCTTTTATTCATTGATGGAAAACTTCTTAAGGATGAAGAATTCCAAGATGACTTTTTAAGATTAACTGATGTTGTTAACGCCTCCCACGAGGAGTTAGAATAAATCTAAAGCAAGTATTAGTAAATTAAAGGAGACAGAGAGAAATGAAATTATCACAGAAAATTCAGGAAATGCAATTATCCCCAATCAGAAAATTCGTTCCTTATGCAGATGCTGCTGTAGCTGCAGGTAAGAAGGTTTACAGATTAAACCTTGGCCAGCCTGACATCGCTACTCCTAAGGCATTCTTCGATGCAGTTAGAAACTTCGACCAGAATGTTTTAGCATATGCTAACTCCCAGGGTGAAGCAACTCTAATTGAAGCTCTACAGAACTACTACAAGAGAATCGGAATTGACTTCAAGAAATCTGATATCTTAGTAACTAACGGTGGTTCAGAAGCTATCAACATGCTAATGACAGCTATGCTTGATAACGATGATGAAGTTATCATGGCTGAACCTTTCTACACAAACTACAAGACATTCGTTGGCCAGGCTGGTGGTAAGGTAGTTGCAATCCCTACAACTGCTGAAGACGGATATCAGTATGCTGTAAGAGAAAAAATTGAAGGCGTTATCACTGACAAGACAAAGGCTATCTGCATCATCAACCCTGGTAACCCAACAGGTAAGGTATTAACTCAGGAAGAAATGCAGTTAATCGTAGACATTGCATTAAAACATGATTTATGGATCATCGCTGACGAAGTATACAGAGAATTTACATACGATGGAAAAGAAATGGCTACATTTGGTTCATTCAAAGAAGCTGAACAGAATGTTGTAATCGTAGACTCCGTATCAAAGAGATTCTCTGCTTGCGGTGCTAGAATCGGTTCAATCGCTTCCAAGAACGAAGAATTAATGTCCAACTTAATGAAGCTTGCTCAGGCAAGACTTTGCTGCCCAACAATCGACATGATCGGTTCTGCAGCATTATACAACTTAGAACCTGAATACTTTGATGACATCAAGAAAGAATACGAACACAGAAGAAACGTTTCTGTTGAAGCTCTTAAGGAAATCGAAGGAATCAAGTTCGGTGTTCCAGAAGGTGCATTCTACATTACAGCTCAGCTTCCAGTTGACAATGCTGAAGATTTCTTAATGTTCTTATTAACAGAATTCGATGTTAACGGTGAAACAGTAATGTTTGCTCCTGCTGGCGGATTCTTCGGAACTCCAGGAGTTGGTCAGTCTGACATGAGAATTGCATATGTATTAAAGGCTGAAGACATGAAGGCTGGTATCAATATTATTAAAGAAGGTATCAAGGCTTACAACGCTAGATAATTTTATTAACTAAAATTTTATTCAACACTAGAAGGAAGAACAATTATGAAACTATCCCCAATGATGACGCAATATCTAGAAATTAAAGAAAATTATCAGGATTGCATTCTGTTTTTCAGATTGGGAGATTTTTATGAAATGTTCTTCGAAGATGCTAAATTAGCATCAAGAGAATTAGAATTAACGTTGACCGGAAAAAACTGCGGTCTTGATGAAAGGGCTCCCATGTGCGGAGTCCCTTTCCATTCCGCAGAGGGTTACATTGCAAAACTTGTAGAAAAAGGTTACAAAGTTGCTATCTGCGAGCAAACCGAGGATCCTGCCACAAGTAAAGGCATCGTTAAAAGAGAAGTCATTCAGATCATTACTCCCGGTACATTGACTGCCCAGTCAATGCTGGCCGAAAAAGAAAACAATTATCTTGCTGCCATCTATATCGACGAAAAGGTAGGTGGTATGTCTGTATCATATTGCGACATCTCAACTGGTGAGTTAAATGTTACCAAATATAAAGGCGAAGGGCTATATGAGGCTTTAATAAATGAACTTGTAAAAATTAAAGCACGTGAAATAATTTTAAATCAGGCTTTTGCAGATACTTATGATATTTCAGACATTAAACTGATAACTGAAGCTTACATAAACACAGTTAGCAATGAGTTTTTCTCTGAAAAATCTTGTTTGGAAGCCGTCAAAGCTCAATTCGATTGTATTTCCACAGTAGCAATAGGATTAGAGCCTGACAGCCTTGCAATCCTTTCTCTGGGCGCATTGCTCAATTATCTTTTAGAAACTCAAAAGCATAGCTTAAAACAGATAACAAAATTCAATATATATGAAATGGGCAAGCATATGGCTTTAGATAAAGCCACTCTGCGTAACTTAGAATTAACAGAAACATTGTACGATAAGAAGGTTTCTGGTTCTTTGCTTGGAGTTTTAGATAAAACCCATACGGCAATGGGAAGCCGTAAAATGAAACAGTGGCTTAGAGAACCATTAAACAACGCTGAAGAAATAAATTTCAGACTTAATGGAGTAGAAGAACTGTTTAATAACATTATTGTGCGTAATAATATTAAAGAATCATTAAAAGGCATCTATGACTTTGAAAGATTAGCCGGTAGAATTGCCTCAGGGAATGCAAACGGCAAAGATCTTATTGCACTTAGAAATTCAATAAGCCATATTCCTGAAATAAAGGAATGTCTTTCATATAACAGTTCAGAAATATTGCGCAGAATTAACGATGAAATCAATCCTCTAAGAGAGGTTTACGAAATAATAGATAAAGCTATAGTTGAGGATCCGCCATTTACAATTAAAGAAGGCGGACTGATTAAAGACGGGTACTCTGATGAACTCGATTCATTGAAGTATTCCATAAAGGATGCAAAAGAGTGGATTTCCAACTTGGAAACCACGGAGAGGGAACGTACCGGAATAAAAAATCTAAAAGTGGGTTATAACAGAGTTTTCGGATATTATCTTGAAGTAACTCGTTCTTTCTTCGATCTGATTCCTGACAACTATATAAGAAAGCAGACCTTAGCTAATGCAGAAAGATTCATTACTCCAGAATTAAAAGAAATGGAGGGATTAGTATTAAATGCAGAAGCTAAAATAAATCAGATGGAATATGAATTGTTTACATCCCTTAGAGAATATATAGAGGGATTTATCAAGACAATTCAAACCACTTCATCCTCAATTGCTACCCTTGACGTTCTATGTTCCTTCGCACATGTGAGTGAAAGTCTAGGGTATGTAAGACCTGTTATCGATGATTCCATGGAAATTCAAATCGTTAAAGGTCGCCATCCTGTAATAGAACAGACCATTACTAACGGATTATTTGTAGCAAATGATACTTATTTGAATGATCATGATTCAAGCTTGCTTCTAATTACGGGACCAAACATGGCAGGTAAATCTACTTATATGAGGCAGACCGCATTGCTTGTGCTCATGGCACAGGCCGGATGTTTTATTCCATGCGAGAAGGCTCATATTGGCGTCGTAGATAGGATTTTTACTCGTATAGGTGCATCTGATAACCTTGCTCAGGGACAGTCAACATTTTATGTTGAAATGAGTGAACTGTCATATATTTTAAATTCGGCAGGTCCAAGGAGTTTAATAATCCTTGACGAAATAGGAAGAGGAACAAGTACTTATGATGGTCTTTCTATTGCCTGGGCAGTATGTGAATATCTCTGCAACAGTAAAACACACATTAGAACATTGTTTGCATCTCATTATCACGAACTTACTGTCCTTGAAGACACACATTCGGGAATTAAAAATTTAAATGTGGATGTTTCTGAGGAAAACGGAAACATAGTTTTCCTGCACAGAATAATAGAGGGCTCCGCATCAAGAAGCTATGGTATTCATGTTGCAAAACTGGCTGGAATACCAAAAGACCTTCTCAGCAGGGCAAAAGAAAAGCTTCATGAACTTGAAACAGGCAAAATGCCTGACAGCGTTTATGAAAGCGCAAATGATTCTTTCCAAGAGGAGATTCAGCTTTCAATGTTCATTCCGGAATTTTCTAGCCCAATAATTGACAAGTTAAAATCCATTGATTTAATGGAAATTACTCCATCGCAGGCGATAAAAATTCTTGAAGAATTAAAGGAATCAATAGATGATTAAAGTATTAGATAAAAAGATTGCAGATAAAATAGCTGCCGGTGAAGTTATTGAACGACCTGTATCAATAATAAAGGAACTTGTTGAAAATTCAATTGATGCAGGTTCTACATCCATTCTTGTTGAAATAAAAAAGGGTGGCAAATCCTATATCAGAGTAACCGATAACGGCTGCGGTATCCCAAAAGAAGAGGCAGAAAAGGCTTTTTTAAGACATGCAACCAGCAAAATAAATACAGTAGAAGACTTAGAAGCAATAGAAACTCTCGGTTTTAGAGGAGAAGCTCTTGCTTCTATTTGTGCTGTAACAAGAACAGAACTCTTAACCAAGCAAAAAGAAGAAAAAACCGGTACAAGACTGGTTATTCATGGAGGAGAAATCATTTCAAATACTGTAACAGGATGCCCTGATGGAACAACCTTTGTCGTAACAGATTTATTCTACAATACTCCTGCCAGACAAAAGTTTATGAAGAGCGATTCATCTGAAAGCAGTATGATTATCGATTTGGTTTCACAGATGGCTCTCTATTACAAGGATATATCCTTCAGGCTTATCAACAATGGTAATATTCTTTTCTCAACCGGTGGGGATGGTGACAGATTAAAAATCATATCAAAAGTATACCCAAATGTAAGCATAAAGGATTTAGTCCCTGTTGATTATCATACCGATAAAATGTCTGTTACAGGTTACATTTCAACACCATCTGTAACAAGACCAACAAAAAGTGGACAAATATTTTTTGTAAATGGAAGAGTAATAAACAGTAAAGTAATAGAAAAGGGAATAAAAGAAGGATACAGTGAACGATTATTTGACGGAAGACATCCCATTGCATACCTTTTTATTGATATAAATGCAGCAGATTTAGATGTCAATATTCATCCAAATAAAAAAGAAATACGTTTTAATAACGAGAATCTTGTTGAAAATTCGCTTTCGGCGGCCATAAAAGAATCTTTAGGAACAAAAGAAGCTATTCCAAAAGCAATAAACATTTTCAGGGAAGCGCCACTTACAAATAATGAGTCCGCAGAACAGATTGACATTAAAAATATTGCGTCAACTAATTCAATTTCAAGCCTATCTGTCTTTGATTGTCCTGAAATTCCAAAAATCTCTGAAAAAAACTCTTGTTTATTAAAAGAAGAAAACAACTTATACCTCGAAGAGGGTGGAAAATCCATCGAAGAAAAAAAATCTGCAGACAATTTCAATAATTTAAACTTATCCATAGACAAACCATTAATAACACCCTTTGATTTTAACGAAATAAGTATTACAGGCTCTGTTTTTAACACCTATATTACTGCAGTCGATGACGAAAACCTTTATTTAATAGATCAACACGCCGCTCATGAGCGTATTTTCTATGAAAAACTTGTAAGTGAATACCTCAATGAAGAAAAGTTAAAACAGCCAATACTCTTCCCGATAATTATAGATGTTGATTTTTCTTCAAAAGAAAAGGAAGAAACATGGTTAACGCTTCTTTGCAATATGGGCTTCACTGTTGAACTATTTGGTCCAAACAGCTATAGAATTACTGAAATACCAACATTCATGGATATTAAAGAGGCTGAAGATTTTGTCAATGATTTTATTCAGGGATTTATTGTAAATAATCTTAGCAATACTGTTGTAATAAACAAACTTATAATGAAGTCCTGCAAATCGGCAATTAAAGCCAATGACAAAATTTCTATCGATGAAATACATGCGCTTATAAAGGATTTAAGAAATTGCGTAAATCCTTTCAGTTGTCCACATGGCAGACCAACCTTTATTAAGCTTTCTAAACATGAAATTGAAAGACTTTTTAAGAGAGTATAGAGAATAATAATGAAAAAAATCATTGTAGTAGCCGGTCCTACGGCCGTAGGAAAAACTAAATATGCCATAGAAGCTGCTAAAGCATTTAACGGTGAGGTTATTTCCTGTGATTCCATGCAACTTTATAAATATATGGATATCGGAAGTGCAAAACCGACTCCAGATGAGCTTTCTCAAGTGAAGCACCATTTGGTGGATATTATAGAACCTTCTTCACCTTTCAGCGTTGCGCAATATCAGGAATTAGCCCTTAGCGCAATTAATGATGTTTTTCAAAGAGGTAAAACGCCTGTTATCGCCGGTGGGACAGGTTTATATCTGAATTCTATACTTTACCATATGGATTTTTGTAATGCAAATGAAGATACAGAGTTAAGAAAAAAATTAGAAAAAGAATGTTCAGAGTTCGGCGTAAAATATCTTCATGACAAACTAAACAAGCTGGACCCTTCTGCAGCTGATAGAATACATCCAAACAATGTTAAGAAGGTAATAAGGGCGATTGAAGCTGCTATTTCCGGGGAAAAGATTAAAGATTTTAAAAATTGCGACTCAAAACGTAAGGATTTTGAAAGAATCTTAATAGGACTTTCAAGAAATCGTGACGAATTGTATGATAGAATAAATAAAAGAGTTGATATTCTTGTCGATGAAGGTCTCTTTGATGAAGTGAAAACGCTCTTATCAATGGGACTTACAGAAAGCGATATTTCCATGAAGGGAATTGGCTATAAAGAAATAATCGGATATTATGAAAACAGATATTCAAGAGAAGAAGCAATTGAACTTATTAAAAAAAATACTCGTCATTTAGCCAAAAGACAGATTACATGGTTTAAACGCTATGATGATATACACTGGCTCGATATTTCAAGCTATGATAACGACGAAAAAGCAATTGAGGGAATGCTGGAATGGCTGAGAAACAAGTTTTAATTCACAATAAAAGTGACCGACCCGACAACGTAATACAAAAAGAAAATGATATATTTCTGGCATGTAAAGAGCTTGAAAAGGACATGCCCAGTTTTATGCGTGGTTTTTTCGTATATTTAAAAGGTAATGTTCTTCCTTCAACAAGACTTGCGTATTTGCATGATATCAAATTCTTTCTTCAGTATCTTATAAATGAAACAGGTCTTACTGTCGCTGAAGAGCCTTCCAAAATAAAACTGGAAGAATTTCAGGATATCCAAGCAGTAGATGTCAACATGTTCATCGATTACTGCCGCAGATATCAAGTTGAAACGGATAAGAATATTTATATGTTCGAGAATACCAATAAAACTCTTGCCAGAAAGAAATCATCAGTTTCAGTTCTTTTTAAATATCTATATAGAGATGGCCTATTAGAAAAAAATATTACAGATGGATTTGATCCAATAAGAGTTCCAAAACCGGGGGAAAAAGAAATAAAAGCTCTTCAAGATGATGAAGTCATGATAATGCTTGATGCTGTAACATCGGGAAATGGTCTGACAGATAAGGAACGTACCTATTGGGAAAAAACTAAGCTTAGAGACAAGGCAATCCTCATCCTGTTTCTTACATATGGCCTCAGATTGTCCGAATTGCAGCAGCTAAACATTTCCTCCTTCAATTTCGGAAGAGGTGAGTTTAAGATTTACAGAAAAAGAGGCAAAGAATCTATTATGCCTTTAAATAAGTCTGCCACATCAGTATTAAAAGATTATATTGAAAATGAACGACCTTCTGATGAAAAAATTTCTGCAGAAAACAAAGATGCATTATTTTTGTCATTACAGATGAAACGTATGACCGAGAGGCAGATAAGGGAATTAGTAAAAAAATATACTTCAATAGCATTAAAAACTACAAGAAGGGCAGGTTATAGTCCTCATAAGTTAAGAGCTACCGCTGCAACCAGCTTGATAGGAAGAGGCAATTCTATCTTCGATGTCGCTGCGCTTCTTGATCATGAACAGGTAACAACAACCCAGCTATATGCCAGACAAAAGGCAAATGTCAAAAGGGATTTGGTAAAAGACATGGAATGGGAAGAAGAAAGGAAAGAAAAATAAATGAATTATACTTATGAATTATTAAATAAAGAATTTGGAATTGATGCTAAGGTTCTCGATCTTATTGAAACTTCAGAAAAAGAAGTAATTAATGAGTTCAAAAGACTTGATGATATTATGGCCTATAACCAATATAAAGTTTTAAATGCTTTCCAGAAGAACAAACTTAGCGATATGCATTTCCGCTGGAATACGGGCTATGGTTACGATGATCCAGGTAGAGATGCTATCGAGAAAGTTTATGCAGATATTTTCCACACTGATAAAGCACTTGTAAGACCTACAATTGTTAACGGAACACACGCTCTTGCAATAACACTTCTGGGAATACTCAGACCCGGGGATGAACTGATTTACTGTACTGGAGGTCCATACGACACTTTAGAGGAAGTTATCGGTATCCGTGGCGAAGGAATGGGTTCATTAAAAGATTATGGAATAACTTATAAGCAGGTAGAACTTCTCCCAGATGGTTCAATCGATCTTGAAGGTGTAAAAAATGCTATATCCGAAAAAACTAAAATGGTCACTGTTCAGCGTGCTACAGGCTATGGCTGGAGAAAAGCAATTACAATCGAGCAGATCGAGGAATGGGCAAAATTTGTCACTGATATCAACCCAGATATTGTAAAAATGACAGATAACTGCTATGGAGAATTCCTCGATATAAAAGAACCTACTGATGTTGGAGTCGATGTTATCGCAGGTTCTTTAATAAAAAATCCGGGTGGCGGTCTTGCTTTGACCGGTGGCTATGTTGCAGGAAGAGAAGATCTTATTGATATGATTCAGTACAGAATGACATGTCCGGGTATCGGTGGTGAGTGTGGACTTACATTTGGTCAAACCAGAACTATGTTCCAAGGCATGTTCCAGGCACCAAAGGTTGTGAATGGAGCAGTAAAAGGCGCTATTCTATGCGGAAAGGTATATGAAAAGCTTGGTTTCGAAGTTTGTCCTAAGGCCGAAGATACAAGAAGCGATATTATTCAGGCTGTAAAATTAAAGGACCCTGAAGCTTTAGTTGTCTTCTGTCAGGCAATTCAGGCTGCTGCACCAATAGATTCTCATGTATTACCTGTTCCATGGGCAATGCCAGGATATGAATCAGACGTAATAATGGCTGCAGGTGCTTTTGTTCAGGGATCTTCAATAGAGTTAAGTGCAGACGCACCTATGAGAGAACCATTTAATGTATATTTTCAGGGTGGCTTGACTTACGAACACTCTAAATTTGGTGTAATAAAATCTGTAGATGCTCTTCTCAAAGCAGGAAAAATAGCTATTTAATAAGCATTTAAGTCAATATTGTTATGAGTGTCAAAAACTTAAAAGAACAAAATAATAAGAAAAAAGTAATTGTTTCCATATTAAAAATTCTTTTGCTGGCGATTATAATAATTGGAATTCCAATTTATGTCTACATCTTCCATGGCGATACAATTGCTGAATTTAAGAGTTTTCAAGATGTTGTTGATATGCTTGAAGGCTACAAGACAGAAGCTATATTAATTTATGTACTTCTTCAAATTCTTCAGATTGTAGTAAGTATTCTACCGGGGCAAGTTTTCCAGTTGGCTGCAGGCTATTTATTTGGATTCCCATTGGCTTTTGTACTATCAATAATTGGTGCAACCCTTGGCACATCCCTTACTTATTATATTGCTAAATTATTGGGACATGATTTCGTTCATATGTTTTTTGGTGAGGAAAAAACCGCTGAATATGTTTCAAGACTAAATTCAAAGAAAGCATATACAGTTATCTTTCTCCTTTATTTTATTCCAGGTCTGCCAAAAGATATTGTCAGCTACGCTGCAGGTATTTCTGAAATGAAATATAAACCTCTAATAATTTTGTCTACCGTAGGTAGACTACCTGGCATGATGGGAAGCATAATGATTGGAAGTATGTGGCACAAGCAGGAGTACTTTGGAATGATTGTCCTTGGAGTACTTGCAACAGCAACATTTATTTGCTGTATCATATTCAGGAAACATATAAATGAATTTATTGATAAAATCTACAATAAACTAACATGATGGAGGTGTATTAAATGCTGGAAATAGGAACAAAAGCTCCTGAATTCGTATTGCCGGATCAAAATGGCAACATTCACAAGTTATCAGATTATAATGGTAAAAAAATAATTTTATATTTTTACCCAAAAGATTCTACACCTGGATGTACTAAGCAGGCATGTGGATTTGCAGAACTAAAACCACAAATAGAAGAAAAGGGCGCCATTATAATCGGTATTAGTAAGGATAGTGTTTCTTCTCATAAAAAATTCGAAGAAAAATACAACCTAAACTTTACGTTGCTATCAGATCCTGAATTAGGGGTGATACAAGCATACGATGTATGGAAAGAAAAAAACATGTACGGCAAGAAAACAATGGGCGTAGTAAGAACTACTTATTTAATAAACGAGGAAGGTATTATTGAAAATGCATATGATAAAGTTAAGGCTGCAGATAATCCAAATCAAATGCTGAAACTTTTATAATAGAATCCTCACCTTAATGAACATTTGTTCACATTTTGTATTGACAGAGAACGTTCATTCTGTTATATTATAAAAAAGAACAAACGTTTATTAAAGAGGTGAGCATAATGACATGTAAATATAGAATTAATAATAGAATTAGATTTACATTATTCGTCGTATTAACAATACTACTATTAACGTTTTGTATAAATTTTGCGTTGGGTATTAATACAGCTCATAGTGCAACCATAGATGAATATATCGAAGTTAAAGTTTCATCCGGTGACACTTTATGGACTATTGCAGAAACCTATATGGATAATAATACCGATATTCGAAAGTCTGTATATACGCTTAGCCAACTTAATAACATATCCGCTGCTGAACTTCAAGCAGGTATGATATTAAAGGTACCAGTATGCCATTCATTATAAAAAAATCGCTTAAAACGCAAAATAGAGCCTCGTTTATTAATGACAAATACATAAACGTTCTATTTTATTAAAGGAGTATAAAAAATGGAAAAGAAACAATATGTTTGTCCAAAATGTGGATGCACAAGCTATGAGAGCGATCAGTTTCAGGCAACAGGTGGAAACTTTGCCAAAATATTTGATGTTCAGAATAAAAGATTTATAACTATCACATGTTCAAATTGTGGATATACAGAATTATATAAAAAGCCAGAAGATTCAGCTATGGATATAATAGATTTTCTAATAGGAAATTAACCATACGGATTGATACATACGATTATAAATACATTAAGCCTTGGAATAACCAGGGCTTCTTTTTTATATGATATAACTATTCCCAAAATTGTGATTTTAGGAATAGTTATGTGTGCTTAATAAAAGGACTTAATACCTGAATATCAAGTCCCTACCTCTTGTCATATGAATTTATTTATTGTTGTTCTGATATGCCAATTTATCTAAATAACTCTGAAGAATAATTACAGCAGCTTGTTTATCGATTACTTTTTTTCTATCCTGACGACGAACGTCTGCATCAATTAAAACGCGTTCAGCCATTACAGTTGTAAGTCTTTCATCCTGCCAAACAACTTCAACACCTTTGATACCTGTGGATCTCATTTTATTTTCCAGCATTGTTCTGAATTCATAAACCTTTTCAGTTTGAATGCTGTCAGTATTATCGAGCTTCTTATTTAAACCAATAACGATTGTATCACAGTCATATTCCCTTACAAGGTCCAAAATCTTCCCTGTATCTTTTCTGATACCAACCCTTTCTAAAGTCATCAGCCCTTGTGCTGTAATACCAAGTGGGTCAGAAACAGCTATACCTACTGTTTTGTCTCCAACGTCTAAACCAATCTTTCGCATTTTATCCTCTACTCTCTAATTAGTAATTACACACTAAAGAGGCTATACATAAAGCATAGCCTCTTTTATTTTATTTGTTATTCTGCATCAATATATGATTTCAGCATTTCGGCAACCAGTTCATCTCTGTCAATGCCTTTAATAAGAGATCTGGCATTGTTATAGCTAGTAATATATGATGGATCTCCTGAAACCAAATATCCTACTAATTGATCAACAGGATTGTATTCTCTTTCAACAAGAGCATCATATACTTCCCTGACGATTTCCTTATTAGTCTTTTGGGTCTTGAAAGAATCAAACATTTTTGTGTTTTTATCCAGCATCTTGTGCCCCTTCCTGTAAGTGTAATTACTACTGTTTAATCTTATTATATTATCACTATTGCTAAAATTATACTATGATAAAAGTTTTTGTGCAACAGCAAAGGCATCATTAATTTTTGTTATATCCTTAGCGCCGGCTTGAGCCATATCAGCTTTTCCACCGCCACCACCACCTGCAGCAGCCGCAATTTCTTTTATCATCTTACCTGCATGATATCCTTTTTCAACAACATCATCTGTAAGTGATACCATGAAGGTTACTTTTTCTCCGTTAACAGCCGCAAATACCATTGCAATGCTCTTATGTGCAGCTTTAATGTCATCAGAAAGGTTTCTCAAATCGTTGATATTGCAATCAGAAAATTCTTTTGTAATCAGCTTGATACCATTAATTACAGGTGCATTCTCAACGACTTTATCAACTTCACTGCCCATTGCTGCCTTCTTTAAGTCTTCTAATTCTTTTCTTAAAGCTTTTAGTTCTTCAGCAATAGATTTAACCTTGTCTGCTAATGCTGTTTTATTGCATTTTAGTGTCTCACAAGAGTTTTCAATTATTCTTTCTGCATTTTTTGCTTCCGATAAAACTCCTGTTCCGGTAACAGCTTCGATTCTTCTTACACCTGAAGCAACGCCGTTCTCAGAAAGAATTTTAAATGCTCCAATTTCCCCTGTATTAGAAACATGTGTGCCTCCACACAGTTCTATGGACCAATCACCAGCATTTACAACTCTAACCTTATCTCCATATTTTTCGCCAAATAAGGCCATTGCTCCAGCTTCCTGAGCTTCCTTCATTGACATCTCTTTAGTATTAACAGTCATGAATTTATTAATTGAGTCGTTTACAATTTCCTCAACCTGAGACAGCTGTTCTTTGGTAACTGCTTCGAAATGACTGAAATCAAAGCGTAGAAGGTTTTCATTAACGCTTGAACCTGCCTGCTCAACATGGTTTCCAAGGACCTCTCTTAGAGCTTTTTGTAACAGGTGTGTTGCGGTGTGATTTCTAGCAGTACAGTTTCTCTTAGCAACATTAACTTCTGCAAGTACATTATTTCCTGCTTTTATCTCACCCTTTGTCACTTTAATTGTGTGGTAGAATATGCCATCTTTCTTTTCTACAGACTCAACCTTTGCCTCAAGTCCATCTCCCTTGACAATGCCTGTGTCTGAAGCCTGACCGCCACCTTCAGCATAGAATGGTGTTTCATTCAATATAATAACTGCTTTTTCATCTTCAATCACATCATTAGCCAATGCACCATCTTTAATAATAGCAAGTACATTTGCTTCTAATGAAAGCACTTCATATCCCTTGAAGACAGTCTCAGCAACATTCAGTTCTAAACCAGCATCCTTCCATGCTTCATCTTCTGTGGATTTGCGGTTATCTCTTGCCTGTTTCTTCTGTTTCTGCATATTTGCAGCGAAACCTTCTTTATCAGCAGTCATGCCGTTTTCAGCTAAGATTTCTTCTGTCAGCTCTAGCGGAAAACCATAGGTGTCGTAGAGCTTAAATGTCTTTTCACCATCTAAAACCGTTTTTCCTTCTTTCTTTAATTCATCAACATATTGTAAGATGATTGCTTCACCATTTCCAATTGTTGATGCAAAATTATTTTCTTCAACGGAGATGATTTTCTTGATGTAATCTGATTTTTCAACTAATTCAGGATATGCTTCACCTGAAACTTCTATTACTTTATTTGCAAGTTCTGATAAAAATGCTCCCTGAATTCCAAGTATTCTACCATGTCTTGCTGCCCTTCTGATAATTCTTCTTAATACGTAACCTCTACCTTCGTTACTTGGCATTATTCCATCTGCAATCATAAATGTCATTGAACGAAGATGGTCAGTAATTATTCTTATTGAAACGTCTGTTGGGAGCTGTCCATCTTTGTATTCAACTCCTGACTTTTCTACTACACCATTGAGGATGTGACGTATTGTATCAATGTCAAAAATCGAATCTACACCCTGCATAATGCAAGCCATTCTTTCCAGTCCCATACCGGTGTCAATGTTTGGATGAGCTAAATTGCTGTATGAACCGTCTTCTTCTTTTGAAAACTGTGTGAAAACATGGTTCCAGAATTCAAGATATCTGTCGCAGTCACAGCCCGGTTTACAGTCAGGACTTCCACACCCGTATTCTTCTCCTCTGTCAAAGTATATCTCTGAACAAGGTCCGCATGGTCCAAGCCCGATTTCCCAGAAATTATCATCCTTTCCCAGACGAACTATTCTTTCCTCAGGCAAACCGATCTTCTTCCAGATTTCAACAGCTTCGTCATCATCCTCGTAAACTGTTGCCCAGATTTTTTCCTTTGGCATTTTAAG
>JAQXRN010000245.1 GCA_029218545.1 Bacillota bacterium
ACTCTCTGCTGCATTCCTACTGAAATATCTTCAATAATAGCATCAGGATTAACCTTAAGACCATATTTTTCACTTAAAGCCACTACCTTTTCTCTGGCTTCTTTTTTTTGGATGAAACCCATTTTATTAGGTTCGACACCCAAAATAATATTTTCTAAGACACTAAAAATCTCCACCAGCTTAAAATGCTGATGTACCATACCTATTCCCAAGTCATTGGCATCATTAGGATTATTGATATGAACGACTTCTCCATTTTTTCTAATTTCACCCTTTTCAGGCTGATATAAGCCGAAAAGCACACTCATAAGTGTGGATTTACCTGCACCATTTTCTCCAAGCAAAGCATGTATTTCGCCCTTTCTAAGCTGCAGGGTTATGTCATCATTTGCTACTATACCAGGGAACTCTTTTCTGATATTGAGCATTTCTATGATATAGTTATCTTTCACGTTAATCACTCCATCGTCTATTGAGTTAAAAAAAGAAAGGGGGAAGCAACCTCCCCCCTTATGAGTAAACTATCTTACAGTTACAGTAACCTTTGCAAGGGATAATCCTTTTGTTAATTCGTCTGCAGTTGCATAACCGTCAGCGTTTGCTACATCAATTGTTCTGATAGGCTTAATTGAACCATCAGCTAACTTAGCAAATACCTTGTCGTAAGCATCCTTGTCAAACTTAGCAAATCTGTCAAATGCATTGTCGCTTGAACCATCAAGAACTGTTGTAGGAAGTCCTACACCATCATTAGCTGCGTTGAAGTATGTTGTCTTGCCAGCATAAGTATCGAAAGAACCGTCCTGAATTGACTTAAGAACTGATACAACAGAAGCACCTAATCCCTTAGTTGCAGATGTGATAACAGTTTCACTGTCATATCTATGGTCAACGTCAACACCGATTGTTTTAGCCTGAGCTTCAGCAGCAGCCGAGATTACACTCTTACCAACTGAACCACCACAGCCGAAGATTACTTCAGCACCCTGCTGATACATAGTCTTAGCAGTTGCCTTGTTCTTATCGTTTTCAGCGAAGTCGCCAGTATAGTGATAGAACACCTTAATTGCACCGTCAGCTAAACCTAATTCATCTGCTGCAGCTTCAGCACCCTGAAGGTAACCATATCCGAATGCCTGTACAGCAGGAACTGCCATACCGCCCATGAATCCTAAATTAGTCATTCCATCCATTACTGCAGCATATCCAGCTAAATATCCGGATTCTTCTTCTGCATACATGATGGAGGCAACATTGTCAGCAGTCTTATAATCTGAGTAGTCTGCTGTATGTGGAGCACCATCTAAAAGGATGAATTTAACTTCAGGATACAGAGTCTGTGCTTCGTAGATTGGAACTTCAAATAAGAAGCCAGGTGTAACAATAACATTTGAACCACCTTCAACAGCAAGCTTGATTGCAGCTAAACAACCTGCATCAGAAGCTTCTTCAGGTTTAATGTACTGGAAGTCTGTATTTTCTTTCATTCCATTTTCTTCTGCAAATGCTTTGACACCTTCCCAAGCTCCCTGGTTAAAGGACTTGTCGTCGATGTTACCTTTGTCAGTGATAAGAGTAATCTTCATGTCAGATTCCTTATCACCGCCACCGCAAGCAGCGAAAGAAAATACCATTACTAAGATAAGCAGTATTGAGAGTAATTTCTTCATTTCTTTTCCTCCTCAAAAATAAATGTTTCCTACGATTCTAATTATAATATAAACCCTGAAAAAGTAAAAGTAATTTTTAAACGTTAGATTATTTTATTTCTAATTCAGATATTCATACGCTTTCACATGCCTTTAAAAAAACAATCCACCCCTCCCGATTGCGATGAGTGGTGGATTATCAGTTATTTTAACTTTCACATAAGTTATTCTATTGAATTGTTTGTTTTTTCTATAGATCCATAGACTCGATAATTCTGTCGGCCAATGCATCCATATCACCCAAATTTCCTTCGTTAAGAGACGATGTCATTGTTACCTGTTCATCCAGAATAGTCATTTCCTTCATTTCTTCGTCAAGGAACTTTCTCATAAGGCTTCCTGACTTACATGCCCAGGACCCGTTTTCGATTATAGCTACAGTTCTCTTCTGTA
>JAQXRN010000246.1 GCA_029218545.1 Bacillota bacterium
CCAGTAACTGTTTCATTGAAATTACTGCCATTTTTTAATTCCTCCTGGTTTCTTCTTCCACTGAGCAAAGTAAACACCGTTTGCAAAGGCCCTTCTTGCGGGCCCTAAAAGCACCCTTATTTCAGGGAGTCACGGCAACCATAACCGTTCTCAGTGTGATTTATTATAACTTCTTATGGTGCAAATAGTCACACCACCCAAATAATATATACTAAAACCCTTGTAATTGCAAGAGTTTTTTTGACTTTTTTGTCAATCTATACATCTGATTTATTCTGATTTTGGCTATCATCATACATGCCTTTAAGGTATGTACAATATACTTGTTTGGTCTTGATAAAACTTGACCTCCCAATATGTATCATTACATTGTTTTCAAATGTTATGCACTGGTTTTCAACAGAAATAATCTTTTCGATATTTACAGAAAGCTTTTTTAAAGGATGATAAAAGCGGTCATCAAGAAATCTTTCAATGTTTTCAATCTTCTCATAACACAAAAAGGTTCTATCCTCTGTTACGATGGCAAGCCTGCGCTGCTGCTGCTCAATGTACAGCACCTCACTTAATCTGATTTTTCTGCAGCTGGCCTTTGTAATAACTGGAATATAGGTTTCCATTAAGCTCCCCCTTTCATACGGATAATATTGCGTCAAAGTGCTTCTTTCATTTTACCAAATTTATCCATTTTTTCGACACCTCTTTGTCGACTTATTTCGACAAGCTCAGGGTGCTTCGACACTTTTCGACTTACAACTAGCTACAAAAACTTTAATCTCAAAAAGCTGCACACAAAAAGGACCGAAGTTTCGGTCCTCTCATAATCTGCATTTACAGTTCTTCTCTCTTATAAGTGATTAAATCTTCTGCAATTTCGTTGGCAGCCAGTGATACAGGTCTGTCATTTTCAACATCTGTAAGAATAGGTTTGCCATCGATAATATCTCTTGCACGCTTAGCAGCCATGATAACAATAGTGTATCTGCTGTCGGCTTTCTTTCTGATTTCATTAACTGATGGATATAACATTACGCTTCCTCCTTATAACTTGCGATTAACTCTTCTGCAGTAAATGCCACCTTGGAATGCTCTGCCATAATGATTGCTTTGGCTCTTGCAACAGCTTCCTCAAGCTCACCATTTACTACGCAATAATCGTATTTCTCAATATAGGAAAGTTCCTTTAGTGTTTCACCCAGGCGAAGCTCGATGGCTTCCTTTGTCTCAGTTCCCCTGCCTGTAAGCCTCTTTCTGAGAATTGACATTGAAGGTGGCAGAATAAAGACGAATACGCCGTCAGGGTAGTTTTCCTTAACCTTTAAAGCTCCCTGCATATCGATTTCGAGAATTACATCTATGCCTGCCTGCAGCTTTTCTATTACAGGTTCCTTTGGTGTTCCGTAATAGTTTCCATAGACCTCTGCATATTCAAGCAGCTTGCCTTTGGCAATGTTCTCTTCAAATGCCTCTTTTTCAGTAAAATAGTAGCTTACTCCATCCACCTCTCCATTTCTTGGCGCACGGGGTGTCATTGAAACGGAAACAGCTAGTTCATCTACTTCTTCTAAAAGTCTCTTACAAATTGTGCCTTTGCCTGCTCCTGATGGGCCGGAAAAAACAAAAAGCTTACCTGCGTGTTTCTCTCCCGGATTCATTCTAATCTCCTAATACTACTTTTCTGCTATTTGTGAAATAATATTTTAACATGAATTCAACACTATTTCAAGTATTATTCCACGTTTTGCACCTGTTCTCTTATTTTTTCTATTTCACTCTTTATTTCCAGCATATAGTTTGTAATAGTAATGTCGTTTGCCTTGGAACCGATTGTGTTGGCTTCGCGATTCATCTCCTGTACAAGGAAGTCAAGTTTCTTACCTTCTGCATCATTTGGGCTGTCGACAATCTTTTTTAACTGGATGAGATGGCTGTTTAATCTTGTGATTTCTTCATCGATGGCACATTTATCTGCAAAGATTGCTGCTTCAGTTACGATTCTCTCTTCCGGTACTGTTGCACTTCCGGCAAGGAGCTCTGCGATTCTTTCTCTTAGCTTTGCAGCATAATCAACAACTACGCCAGGAGCCCTTTCAGCTATCTTATCGAGGAGTTTCTTGATTGTCTCTCCTCTTGAAAGAAGGTCTTCTGCAAGCTTCTCACCTTCAACTGCTCTCATCTTCTCAAGATTCAGCGCCGCCTCACATACAGGAACGAGAATTGCTTTTGTGATTTCTTCTTCATCGTCAACATCCGGAATTGCCTTCATGACATCGGGCATTGTGGCAAGAAGCCTGAGGCTTATTTCACCACTAAGATTGAACTGCTCGTTCAGGAGAGTAAGGTTTTCGTAATACTGGCGAGCGATAGGCTCATTAAGTTTAATGTTAATATCGTTTTCTGTGATGTTTTCAACTATGATGGAAACATCAACTTTACCTCTCTTTATTCTTTCCTTGACTGCCTGCTTCACCTTGTCTTCTGCAAAGCTGTATCTTCTGGGCATTTTAACGGAAATGTCTGAATATCTGTGATTTACCGATTTGATTTCAACAATGATGTTTCTCTTGCCGTCAGCATATTCGCTGCGTCCAAAGCCTGTCATACTTTTTATCATCTGATTTTCTCCTCTTCTACTTTTAATCTATGATAACACTTCTATTATATATGAACAGCACTGTTGTTTCAAGGGTGGCTTGTATCAGCACCCTGCATGTGATAAAATATTTTGATAGCCGTGGCAAAATGGTTAAACACAAAACAAAAGGAGTCCAAAATGGCATTTGACGGTATTGTTACAATGGCTGTAGCTCATGAGCTGGCCGACAAATTGATTTTCGGAAAAATTGAAAAAGTATATCAGCCGGAATCCGACGAGCTGATTTTTAACATACACACAAAGCAGGGCAACGTTAAGCTTTATGCTTCAGCAAATTCTTCATCGGCAAGAATCCACCTGATTAAAGAAAATATTGCGAGCCCTCCTGCACCTCCTTCCTTCTGCATGCTTTTAAGAAAGCATCTTCAGGGCGCGCGCATCACAAGTGTTGTGCAAAAGGACTGCGAAAGAATCATTGAAATTTGCGTGGAAACCCTCAATGAGCTTGGCTTTACAGTTTCCAAGAAGCTCATCTTTGAAATTATGGGTAAGCACAGCAATATCATTCTGGTGGACCTGACAACAGGTAAGATAATCGACTCAATTAAGAGAGTCTCCATAGATGTAAACAGAGTAAGGCAAATTCTCCCCGGCCTTAAATATCAGTATCCTCCCGTTCAGGACAAAGTTCCTTTCAGGAAATTAACTGATTCATGGCAGGAATCCTTGCCACAGAGAGACAGCAAGACAATTCAGAGAACAGTGGGCGGAATCTCACCTGCCTTCGCAGAGGAAATGTCACTTCATGAGGATATCTGCGCATTTGTCACTCAGGTGATATCCGGAGTCGAAAACAATACAATAGTCCCAAGGGTATATTCAGACGAAAAAGGCGCTCCAAAGGAATTCCATATTACAAATCTGTACGAATATGAGACTGCATGTCAGAAGCAGGAGTTTGAAAGCCTGAGTCAGTGTCTTGAGTTTTTCTACAGCAACAAGAAGAGCAGCAACCGCGCTCACCAGAAATCTTTAGACCTTATCAGAGCTGTAACTGCACTCTTGGATAAGCTTCATCTGAAGGAACAGCGACTCATGGAAGATCTCCTAAAGGCGGAAAACTCTGAAGATCTGCGTCTTTGCGGCGAATTGCTCACTGCCAATATGCACCTCATAAAGCCAGGAGATGAAAAAGTTACGGTAACAAACTACTACGATGGCAGCCAGGTTACAATCAAACTGGATCCGCGCTTCACGCCGTCAAAAAATGCACAGCAGTACTTTAAAAAATATGGTAAATCTAAAACCGCAATCAAAGAAAAGCAGCATCAGCTTGAAGCCAACAGCGAAGAAATTACATATCTCGATTCAGTTCTTTCATATCTTGAAAACTCTGAAAACGTAGATGAAATAGATGCTCTGAGAAAGGAACTGGAAGAGACAGGCTATATTCGCAAGCGCAAAGTGCCCGGCGGATTTAAAGAAAAGAAATACAAGGCAGAGCCGTACAAATACACTCTGCCAAACGGAATGACTGTTTTAGTAGGCAGAAATAACAAAGAAAACGACATTCTCACACTAAAAACAGCATCTCCAAAGGACACATGGTTTCACACAAAGGACATTCCCGGCTCACACGTCATACTTCAAAACGGTAGCGTTGAACCTGATGCCGAGACTATCTATGCTGCAGCCTCCATTGCAGCATATCACAGTAAGGCAAGGTCATCTGAGAATGTTCCTGTTGACTATGTAGATGTAAAACACATTAAGAAGCCTAACGGTGCAAAGCCCGGCATGGTTATCTTTACAGGAAACGGGACAGTATGGGTTAATCCTAAGCTTCCGGAATAAAAACGGCAAGAAGGCAGAAAAAAAGGTCATATCATATACTTCCCTGCTTTGGGACGCATATATATGACCTGTTTTTTATAACTCAGTAATTTCAATCTTGCAGGCGATGTTCATTTCGCCGCTTTCTTTAACTGTCTTGAAGTAATATGCCCCTTCTTCATCTTGACCTCTGAAGATTGTAATAACATCCCCAAAAGGTGCTTCCTTACTGTAATGGAGTCTCACGGACTTTATTCTGTGGGTGCCTTCCGGAAGCTCCGGAATGTAATTTGACAGCACGTCAAGATAGTAGGTATTGTTCATGTGACCGTTTCCGTCAAGGTCGCAGTAGCATATTTCCTTTTTGCCTACCTCCTGAAGTTCCATGTCTCTTGGAATCTTAAACTTATCTTTGTGAAGTTCTTCAAAAGGTCCTATATAATAATTTGACATATCAAGGTCATCCACCTTTAGCAGTCTTCTCGTTTCAAGTTCTACAAGAACCCAGTAGCTTGAGATGAGAGCCAGCCTTTTGCCATCCTTTTCAACGCTGTAATTACGGAAGAACGTCGCTCTCTGGCTTTCGCATGGCCATGAGGAAACAATGTAGTTTTCATCAGAGTACAAGGTTTCATACACTTCCAGGTCTAGACGGCTAAGCATAAATGCCTTACCCTCAGCCATAAGATCATCATAGGTAGGCTTTTCTGCTGACATCTGGGCGTTTCCTGCCTGCTGAGTAATCTGCAGAATGGCAGATGCCTTAGCTATCTTGCCCGGATCCCCTCCATAATAGTCAATATAGTCTTCATGTTCATATCTAGTCTTCATTTCATTCCCCTTATTTTATTCTGAGAGTTCTCAGATAATCTTTTTTAT
>JAQXRN010000247.1 GCA_029218545.1 Bacillota bacterium
GATATTGCCAAAAAGATTGACGAAAACCTTAAGGCAGCATCCACAACAAAGAAAGTTGAAGAAGGAAGTGTTGCAAAGGGGGATACAGTAGTAGTTGCTTTTGATGGAAGACTTAAGGATGGAACAAAGGTTTCAGGAATGCAATCTGAGGGCTCGACTATTACCCTTGGTTCAGGGCAGATGATTCCGGGCTTTGAAGAAGGAATTTATGGTGCGGAAATAGGCAAGACATTTGAAATAAATGTAACATTCCCGGATCCTTATGAAAATAATACAGATCTTTCCGGAAAAGATGCAATCTTTGAGATTACAGTGCTCAGCAAGACAGAAACAGTTGTTCCTGAGCTAAATGAAGAATTTGTCAAGAATAATTCTGATTACAAAACTGTTGAGGAATACAAGGATGCAATTGCTAAATCATTAGAGCAGGAAGCTTATAACGAAGCTCTTGATGAGATCAAGTATGAGCTTTACTCAAAGATTGTTGAAGGAACAAAGGTTAAGAAATATCCTGAGGACAAGGTTGACGAGGAATATGAAGCTGTAGTTGAATCCTACAAACAGGCGGCTAAGAGCAGCGGCGTTGAATGGGAGGATTATCTCAAGGACAAGCTGGAAATGACTCAAAAAGAATTTGAAGATGAGGCAAAGCTTTACGCACAGGAAATTATCAAGCAGGAAATGATAGTTTATCTGATTTCTCAAAAGGAGGACATAAAGGTGTCCGATGAAGAGTATAAGCAGCAGCTGAATTCCATGCTTGAAGCTTCACAGTTTGAGGATGAGAAGGCTTTTAAGGAATATACAGGAATGTCCTTGGAAGAATATGCAGAAACTTACAAGCTTGACAGAGATATGCTTCTCACAAAAGAACTTGATGTGATTTACGAAAGACTTATCGAAAACATGAACAAGTAAAAAAACATGACTCCGCAAAAATTGCTTTGCGGAGTCTATTTTTTTGTGCCTCTGAATATACTAATAAAAATGGAGGGACAAGAGATGATAAGTACAGATAAGCTTAAAAACAAAGAGGTAATCAATATCAGCGATGGGAGAAGCATAGGGTTTGTGTACGACATTGAAGTTGATCTGGAAAAGGGCATAATCGATGGAATTGTAATTCCCGGGGGAAAGAGCCTCTTTGGATTTTTTTCAAAAGGTGAAGGTGATATTATAGTAAAGTGGGATAGAGTAAGGACTGTAGGAGATGATGTAATTCTAGTGGACTTAGATGGCAGCAATGTAGTATAATAAATGTATTAGTACACAGGAGGTATAGCTATGAGATGTCCGTTTTGCGATAATCCCGATACAAAGGTGATAGATTCCCGTCCTACAGAAGAAGGACATGCTATAAGAAGACGCAGAGGCTGCGATGCGTGTAATAAGAGATTTACTACCTACGAAAAAGTGGAAGAAGCCATACTTATGGTTGTAAAAAAAGATGGAAGAAGAGAAACCTTTGACAGAACTAAAATTCTCAATGGTATTATCAAAGCATGCGAGAAGAGACCTGTGTCAATGGCTCAGATGGAAGCGGTAACCTCAGATATAGAGAGAAATCTGTACAGCCAGATGGATAAAGAGGTTGCGAGCGACTACATCGGCGAGCTTATTATGGAACAGCTTAAACAGCTTGATGAAGTGGCATATGTTAGATTTGCATCGGTATACAGACAGTTTACTGATGTTAAGACCTTCCTTCAGGAAATTGAAAAATTGGTAAAGACAAATAAGAACAAATAGGGAGAAGATTAATGAGTGAGATTTTCAAAATTGCAATAGATGGCCCCGGTGGAGCAGGCAAGTCCACTATCGCCAAGATGGTAGCAAAAAGACTTGGAATTGATTATATAGATACAGGTGCAATGTATCGTGCCCTTGGTCTGAAAATGATGAATCTTGGCATGGAGATGGCAGATACACCTGAACTTCGCAAACTCCTCAAGGAAACTGAGATTGACTTTGCAAACGGCGACATAATACTGGATGGAAAAGTTGTAAGCCATCTTATCAGAACACCTGAAGTGTCCATGGCTGCATCCAGATGCTCAGCCTTGCCTATAGTAAGAGAAACTCTTGTGGCATCACAGCAGAAGATGGGCCAGAGCAAGAGCGTAATTATGGATGGAAGAGACATTTGCGAAGTGGTTTTCCCTGACGCCAAATACAAATACTTCCTGACTGCAGACCCTAAAGAAAGGGCTATGAGAAGATATAAGGAAATGGTTCAAAAGGGCGAAGAAGCCGATTTTGAGCAGGTATATAAGGACATCGTTCAAAGGGACTATAATGATTCCACAAGAGCCGCAAGTCCTCTTAAGCAGGCTGAAGATGCAGAACTTTTAGATACTACCAATATGACCATAGATCAGGTAGTCGACTATATCTGTGACAGGGTTACTGAAATATAGGATTGATGAAGGATAACACTAAAAAGCATAAAAGATACCTCTGATGGCAAAACTATCATCGGAGGTTTTTTTATGGAAAAAATCAATATAATTAGAATTAAAGCATTGCTGACTTTCTTTTTCATTCTGCTTTTA
>JAQXRN010000248.1 GCA_029218545.1 Bacillota bacterium
GCATTCTTTGCACCACTAACAAGGACCTCCCCCTTGAGTGGTCCACTCTTCTCAACAATATATTTAGCCAATTAATCTAATCCTCCAATCGGACTATAAATTCTTCATTTCATCGATGCATGACTTGCATACGCATTTTTCGTGTACTTCTACTACATCTTTAGTACTTCCGCAAAATACGCACTTAGGGTCATTCTTCTTCAGCATTATGTATTCGCCTTCTACGAATACTTCTAATAAATCATCAGTCTTTATACCCAGGCTTCTTCTAAGTTCTACTGGAATTACTACTCTGCCTAATGGGTCTACCGGTCTTGCTATTCCTGTTGCTTTCATCTTTCTGTCCCTCCTGTTTGCGTAACCAAATTGACTTTTTTATTTGTCTTTCTTTTGCTTGTCGCCTTTTTTAACAACACCCGCAAAGCTGCTTGCTGCATTTATCACGCTGGTTGCTGCGGAAACTACACTCTGATTTCCTTTTATTGAATTAACCACAGTACCAACGGATTTGCCAATGCCATCGACTATGCCATCAATCTGCTGAACCTTATCAGCTGCTGTCTCCGAAACGACCTTAGCATCCTCTAAAATTGCGTTTGTTTGTTTAAGAGTTTTGATTAAGTTGTACACAAGAATGATTAAAAAAACGAGCAGCACTATTGCCAATACCGCTATTATGCCAAGCAATAATCCCTTTAAAGTAATTGTAACTGTCATCTCTTACCTCCTTACTAAAAACGCCATGCAATATTATACATCAAAAATGGAAATTACTTCAACATATTTTTTGAAATATTACATACCTTTTATTACTAAAAGGGGGATTTTTTGTGTAATGATGAATAAAATATGGTCAATAATATTGATTGCGTCTATAATATATGCTTTTGTAAACGGTAGCATTGCCAGCCTTGAGGCGGCAATTACTGCCAGTTCCACGAAAGCTGTGGAATTTGTCTTTGGATTCTGCGGAATAATGGCGTTATGGAGCGGCCTCATGGAGATTGCTGAAGAAACCGGTCTTATTAAGAAGCTTTCCCTCTTCCTTCTTCCCCTTACCAGGCTGCTGTTTCCATCTCAAAAGGATTCTGATATTTTATCAACTATGATAATGAGCTTTATGGCAAACATCTTCGGTGCAGGAAACAGTTCCACAGTCTTTGCCCTAAAAGCAATGGAAAAACTTGATCGGCAGAACAATAACAGCACCATTGCCAGCAGTGATATGTGTATGTTCGCCGTAGTTAACATGGGTTTTGCGCCTATCTTTCCTCTCATGACACTTCAGATCAGGAATGAACTGGGCTCCAGTGAACCGTATTCCATAATTCTACCTTCTATTATAACCGCTTTTATCACAATTATCGTATCTGCCACAGCATGCAGATTTTTTGAAAGGAGATCCTGATGAGCCATTTTTTTACCTTTATTTCTGTTTCCTTTCTTCCGGCCATGACGCTGCTCATTGTTATATTCGCCCTGTACAAAAAAGCTCCCGTGTACGATCTTTTCATTTCGGGCGCAAAAAAAGGACTTGAAACATCACTTGAAATTCTTCCCTATATGATAGGAATATTTTTTGCCGTTAACAGCCTTACATCCTCCGGATTTCTAAATTTAATTGACAAACTTGTTTCTCCGATTTTCACATTCCTGCAAATCCCATGCGAAATACTCCCATTAATGCTCCTCCGGGCTCTATCCGGAAGCGGTTCCTATATCGTTCTTCAGGATATTCTTGAGAAAGTTTCACCTGACTCGTATGCCGGCAGAGTTGCCTGTGTTATGACGGGCGGATGTGAAACCGTCCTGTATGTTCTTGCCCTATATTTCAGTGTGACCCATGTAAAAGAAATGAGGCACGCGCTAAAAGGCGGCCTCATAGGTTATTTTGTAGGTATTGTCGTTTCTATCGTTATATGCAGAATTATATAATATGCAGAATTATATAAATATTTTTATACAGTTTTTAATCCCTGTATGCCGCCAATAGCTGCTGGGTATAATTACCCTGTTCATCATACACAAACAGCGGAGGTAATAATTTCAGTTCCTTGCCTCCATGTTTAACAAAGTGAACAAGCACTATATTGGGAATTGCATCTTTATTGGGAGATACAAAACACATTTCTTTAGGCTCAAGTTTATTGTCTCTAGCATAACTGCAGATATCAACAAGCCTTGATGGTCTGTGCACCATAAACAATTCACCACCGGGCTTAAGCAGGTATGCGGCACATCGCATGAAATCATTTAATTCCGCAGTAGTTTCATGTCGTGCAATAGTCTTAGGTGCCTTGTGATTCTTGATTCCTCCACCCGAGATAAAATATGGTGGATTTGAAACAACCATATCGATACTGCCTCTATATGCTTCTGCCCATAAAGAATAATCCTTAACGTCAGAACATATAAAAGACACTCTCTCCTCAAGGTTGTTGAGTTTGGCATTTCTTACCGCTCTTTTGTAAGAGTCCTCCTGGATTTCAACTCCAATGATTTCTGAGGCATCAGTTTTATGGGACATTATAAGGGGTATCACTCCCGTTCCTGTTCCCAAGTCAACAATGTTTGCAGGTTTCCGCTTGCAGCATCTGGCTGCAAAATCAGAAAGAATTACTGAATCAACCCCATAGCAGAAATCACTGGGTTTTTGAATGAGTTTTAAGTCCCCAAAACCAATCTCGTCTATTCTTTCGTCCCTTGAAACAGCTTCATTTTTTTGAAGATTCATATGACTAGTCCTTAATCAGCTTTTCAATTTCTTTCATCGTATCGGCATCAACACCCTCAAAGATGTTGATGTTCTTATTCTCTCTATGCTTATCTATGCGACGAATTTCATCTTTTTTATACATGTATATTTCACTTGAAAGCTTTTCTTCCTGATCTTCAGGCTCATTATTCTTTCCCTTTGGCTTATCGTCAAGGTAAAGTCTAACCTTCACAGTACGCTCAAGGAGATTTGTATCCACAACCTTTGCTATTCCATCAGGTGTTTTTACCCTTTCTCCCACATCCGGCATACCCTTTCTAAACTCCATGTATATGTCGTTTTCATACTTTAAGCAGCACATTAATCTGCCGCAAATACCTGAAATCTTTGTTGGATTTAAAGAAAGGTTCTGTACCTTTGCCATCTTTATTGATACCGGCTCAAAATCTGCAAGCCAGCTGTGACAACATAAAGCTCTACCGCAGCTTCCGATGCCACCAAGCATCTTCGCTTCATCTCTTACACCAATCTGGCGCAACTCGATTCTCATCTTAAATACGCCTGCAAGATCCTTAACTAATTCTCTAAAGTCTACTCTTCCATCTGCAGTAAAATAGAATACAATTTTGCTGTTGTCAAAGGTGTATTCCACATCTATCAGCTTCATCACAAGCCCATGCTTGTCTACCTTTTCCTGACAAAGCTTGAGGGCCTTTTCCTTCTTTTTCACATTTTCGATGTGCTGCTTATGATCCTTTTCGTTTGCAATTCTGACAATTTTCTTTAGTGGTGCAACGATACCATCTTCACTTATATCTGTAATATCCATTGTTACCGTACCAAACTCCATACCTCTTGCAGTTTCAACGATAACATTATCACCTGCTTTTACGTTTAAATCCGCAGGGTCAAAATAATATACCTTTCCTGCAGTTTTAAATCTTACTCCGGCTACTCTTGCCATACTATCCTCCGATTTTTAAAATTAGGTTTTTTAAAGCGTACTGATAATTCACCTTGGCGTGCAAATCTCTTCTTGCTTCCTCAATCAGTTCAATGGCCTTAAAAATATCTTCTTTTCGATACATATTCCTTCTGGAATCCTGCCATGTAAGCAGTTTTTCATATATTCTTTCAAGTCCATCAAGCAATGCATAGGCATCCTCGCGACTTTTAACTGCAGATCCTAAAATCTGCTTTATTTCAAAAAAAGCTTTTTCATTATAAAGGGCATCAAATATCATATCCGCTTCTTCCCTGCCCCTTGCCTCTTCGTCTATATCTTCAAGGCGAAAAAGAACGCATCTTGATCTTATGGTCTCAAGCAAGTTCTCCCTGTTCTCGGAAAGAAGAATAATTACAGTGCCCGGAAAAGGCTCCTCCAAGGTCTTTAGCAGTCTGTTCTGAGCACGAACAGTCATGGTGTCTGCATCTTTTATGACTGCAAAATGTCTTTCTAGTACAGGCTGCTTCTTTAGCTCCGCCTGAAGCCTTGAAATCTGCTCATCTTTAACAGACATCCCATCAGATTCTATAAAATGATAGTCCTCGTAATTGTCATGATCAAATTTTGTGCACGTAATACAATTATCACAGCCCGTTCCCGGCATTTCCCTGCACGCGATAGCTTTGCAAAATTCCTTTGCAAAAGTACTTTTGTCTGACAGACTATCCCCTTCTATAATATAAGCATGAAAAACTTTTCCATTTACTATGCTCTCTTTGATTCTGCCAATAAGTTTTCTATTGTCTTGATATTTATTCAGAGACACTTTTTAATAACTCCTCCAACTTTGCATAAATATCCTCTCTAATTTCTTCTATACTCCGGCTTGCATCAATTCCAAAAACTCTATCTGGATTTTTCTTTTCAATTTCAAGATATCCATTAAAAACAGATAAATGAAATTCATCTTTTTCAATTTCAAGTCTGTCTTTATCCCTGCCGCTTATTCTGTTTCGTCCAACTCTTGGATCCAGCTTCATCAGTATAGTCATATCAGGCATTATTCCATTAACAGCATAGCTGTTTATTATCTCAACAGACTTACCAAGTTTTCTGCCGAAGCCCTGATATGCTATGCTGGAATCGACAAATCTGTCACAAATAACAACCTTGCCGTCCTCTATCTGTGGTTTGATAACCTGCTCAACATGTTGAGCTCTAGCAGCAGCATATAGAAGTGCCTCTGTCATATATGACATTTCAGAATTATTTTTATCTAAAAGAAGTTCTCTTATTTTTTCTCCGATTTCAGTGCCACCGGGTTCTCTTGTAAAAACCACATCCAAACCCTTCTCCTGGAAAAACTTCGCAATGTTTTTTATCTGTGTTGATTTGCCTGAACCATCAGGTCCTTCGATTGAAATAAAAATGCCCTTACTCATGAAAACCTCTATTTGTTAAATAATTCATCTACAAGCGACTTAAAAAAACGGTAAGCCACAATGAAAAGAGGAACAGCTAAAAGCATTGAAAATAATATCTTTATTATAAACACAACAAATTCCTCCCTCTACTCATTCCGATATATTATATCACATAAAAGGGAAGAAAAAAACTTAGAATTTGTTCCAATAGGTTTCATCGACATATTTTTTAAGAGAATCATTATCTTTTTCTTTAAATGACTTTGTAATCATTCTATGCATGAAATTTTCTTTTTTCAAAGCTTCAAAATCAGGTTCGAGCGATGCTTCATATTCTGACAGTTCTTTTAATAGCACTTTGATATCAGATTTTAATATCTCGTCCATACAGTAGTCTATATAGGTAAGATGAAATTTTTCCTTTTGCTTAAGGTATAAAGGATATCGTCCATTATTTATTGACAAATCCATTCCTAGAACTCCAAAGGTTAATTCATTAATTAAAGATTCATCACTATTATCTAATGCGAGGGAAGCTGCCTGACTGCAAAGAGCTGCTGCCTCATTATATTTATTTTCTATTATTTCTCTACTCATTGTAAACCCTCCATACATTTATATTTTACTACAAAAGGTTCAAAAAAACAAAAGAAACGGCAAAGCCGATACAATCCTGGAAAGCGTACTTTCTGAAAGTAGAGACGCTGCCGCAAAAAAAAAAGAAGCGCTTTAGGCGCTTCCTAAAATAAAAAAAACCGGCAACGTCCATATAACGAGGGCACCGAGTTTCACGCTTTCCTACTTTGTGACAAATTCATACCTTGTGACAAAGCCGATACAATCCCGGAAAGCGTACTTTTGGAAAGTAGAGACGCTGCCGTAAAAAAAAGAA
>JAQXRN010000249.1 GCA_029218545.1 Bacillota bacterium
ATGTAAATAGTTCAAAATAATTAGTAGGTCTGTTCTTGTAACAATATCCGAATCTTTTATCAGTACATTGTACTCACTTTCAGTATATGTGCTTTCTCTATATCCCACAATGTCACTCTTACCGCCGGAACCCCAAAAGGCTACTTGCGTATTAAAATTAGGGTCGTTAAGTTTTGCATTAAATTCATCTGGATCTTTAGTTTCAAAGATAATGTTCTTATTCGCATCCTTCATCCAATAGTATGTGTACTGAGGACCGTAGATAGGTGCTTTTATTGTTACTGTTCTTTCCTTTGGCTGAGTGCTTGCAGTGTCGTTTCCGCTATTTCCTGCATTACTGTTGCCACTGTTAGAAGCAGAACCGTCATTTGAAGAACTTCCACTTGATGAACCGCTGCTTGATGAAGAACCGCCGCCTGATGGTTTGGAAGTGCCTGCCGAGCTTGAAGATGAAGCTGAGGAACTTCCATTTTTATTGGAAGTGCTTGCGGATGTATTCTTATTACTTGTGCTTGTATTTGAAGTTTTGGAAGAAGTATCATTCTTATCAGAAGATTCTTCTTTAACCTCTTCCTTTGTTACATCAGTATCCGGTACTCTGCTCTTATCGGCAACAGCCACTTTAATATCTTTTTCGTATGCTTTAGCAAGCTTGTCGGCTTCCTCAAGAGTCTTGGCTTTTTCAATTTTCGCCATATATTCTTTCTGAATATCTGATACTGTATTTCTTTCTTCTTCAGTTAATTCGTCAAACTTTGTATCGCTGATTAGCTTCACAACATTAGCCTTCGCATCTTCAAGAGAAACCTCCGGCTCTTTATTACTTTCACCACAGCCTGTAAGTGCTAAAGTAACTAGCAATACCAGTGCGATAATCTTTAAATTCTTCTTCATCATAATCCCCTTTCTTAGCTACATTTCACCATATGAATTATTTATATGTATTATATAAACCGACAAGAAATTTTTGGACAAATATTTAGAAAAAATATATAAATTTTTCGGTATATGAGTATTTTAACAGAAAAGCACTCATATGGCGAATATTTTAAGGTATTTATTTAGAAAGAATTGTCTGTTATCTGTTTTGAATTTTCGCCGTATAAAAATTGCACTATTGCAAACAAAATCAAAATGTACTGGTTAAACTAATCAAAACTTGAAATTTAGCGATTTGCAATTTTGCAAATGCTCATTTTTATGCTCTTGTAGAAGCGAAAGAAATTCCCCCATTTTTATCTATGCATAAAATTGGAGAAAGATTATTGCCCTGTGTTTCCGTTTGAAAAAATGTAGCCGATAATACACAGGATAAAATAAAGACTACGAGTAAAATTTTTTTTATAATATAGCCCCCTTTTTGTTTATATAATTGTTATCAATAAGCGTAAAAATTGGCATAAAAAAACCACCTACGTTTTTTTGTAAGTGGTTTCTAAAAAATATACTTTTTCACAATATATATTTTATCATGTCTTTTTGAAAAAGGAGAACCATTTTTTACATTATATTACATTTAGGTATTTTAATGTAACATTACGTCATTATTTTGTAACATAGACTAATGTCTCTGATACAAATCTTCTTCCTCTTCAACATCCTGATACTTATCAACTATTTCTTTTGTAACAAAAACTGTTTGAAGTTCCAGATGCCTCATCAGATGATCCCAAATTGGCACCTCAGATCTGTATTGCATGAACCAGTGAACCTTCTGCATGTGAAGTTCTGCATCTTCTCTTATCTGCAGTTTCAATTCTTCCAGCTTAACCTTTATCTGGTTATCAGCAGCAAACCTCCTGATTTTTGCCATAACACCCATAGAATATCCAAAATCTATTATGATAATTCCATAGAACATGCCGATCACAAAGGAGAAAGCGATGTTATTGGAAAACCATATAAGAGCATTGGTAATATGCGGATGAATCAGAAAGTAATATACGGCACCGAGAATTGCCCAGTAAAAAGAGAACTTAACACAGATTATTCCCTGAAGATTAAACTTCTCATTGGAATAATCCCAGAGTTTTATATTCATTCCCTTAATAAAAATCAGCCCCGCCACATATTCCATGGCAGTCATAACTACTGACATTATCGCAAAGAGAAGTATCTTGCTTCCTACAGTTACTTCTGCTATCAACGAGGTATTCTCAAGAGATGCCATAAGATAGAGAGCTATTAACCCAAATCCATATAAAGGAAGATACGGACCAATTAAAAAGCCGGGATTTATCCAACGCCTGCTCTTATTGGCAGGTGCGAACCTTCTGTACAGGACCTCTAAACACCACCCAAGGAGAGAACCGGTAAAAAACAAAAATGCAATCATTAAGAAAACCGTCATCTTTTTTACCCTAAGCAGTTTGTTTATTAATCTTTATTTTTACTGCGTGATGCATATTTTTAATAAAGATTTCCTTGCTTCCTTCCTGATATTCTCCATCAAGTGACCATGGCATATCTCCATCTGCATGGATTATAAACTCCTTGGCATTAATAAATGTCAGCATTCCAGAATTATAATTCTGAGTTGTAAGCATATGAATGATTTCAGTCAAATCGATAGGGTTCTTTGGACATTTAACTAAGAGCAGTTCAAATTTACCATCTGACATATCCACATACTCCGGATTAAGAGTCAGTATTCCTGCCAATGATGTAGAGTTGCTTATGGCACCGAAAATATAGTCATCTTCGTATACCTTCCCATCTGCCTCAACTCTTAAATGCTCTTTTTTAATAGATGTAATACTTGCTACCCCCTCAAGAACATAAGCCAGATGCCCAAGCATATTTTTTACATTCTGCGGTGTTGAGTATGAAGTCTGTGTGAAAGCCCCGAAGGACGCCACATATGAGAATGTTCTTCCGTTGAAGCTTCCTAAATCAAGTGGAATCAATTCGCCATCTATAATATCCTTAGCAGCATTCAAAATACCTGTAGAAAGATTCAAACTGCTTGCAAAATCATTGGTGCTTCCTGCAGGGATATATCCGATAGGAATGTCAAGTCCGCTTTCCAAAAGACCTGCAGCTACTTCATTAAAAGTTCC
>JAQXRN010000250.1 GCA_029218545.1 Bacillota bacterium
CCTTTCGATTTCCACCTAAAGGTATATATATATAATCACGAAGCCAAATAGACAAACTAATGTGCCATCTCCGCCAGAAATCTTTAATATTACAAGCCAAGTAAGGTTGTCTAAAATTGTCCTGCAATCCAAATCCCAGTACCTGGGCGGCTCCGATTGCAATATTTGTATAACCTGCAAAGTCTGCATATAATTGAAAAGCAAAGACTACTGTTGCCAACACGAGTGCCGCACCTGAATAAGATTCCCAATCTCCATAAATGCTATTAACACAAAATGAAAGACTATCTGCAATAACACTTTTCTCAAAATATCCCCAGATTATCAATAAGAAGCCTTCCTTCACTCTATTATAATCGAAGATTACGTTATGTTCATTATTCATCTGCCTTAACAAGTTGTCGCTTCTTTCAATGGGACCAGATACCAACTTCGGGAAAAATGCAATGAATAATGCATAATTTATCGGATTCTTTTCTGCACTGCTCTTCCCTCGATAGATATCTATCAAATATGCAATTTCCTGTAAAACATAAAAAGAAGTTCCAACAAGAACAAATAGGCTATATTGACTTACCCTTTCCATCATCCACGGAAGTATACAAAAAAAAATTCCTCCCCATAGACAAATTATCTCTCCAGCTTTTCTCCGGCAGGCATGTAATCTGTTCAGGATAATTCCAAATAAATAACTCACAATAGTTGAATATATCAAAGCAATTAAAGAGTCGCTATTATAAGTCAAGCAAAAAATATAACTTGTTAAGAGTAACCAGCTTTTTCTCATTTTTATAGGGATTATAAAATATAGCATTACTACAATTAAGAAAAAAAATATAAAATAGAACGAATTCAATGTCATAACAATTTCTCCAAAAATTTTCAGAAACATCATTTACTGACGATCTTTTGATTCGCTGTTTCTTACAATATACAGTTCTATCTTTCCAATCTCTGCAGCCATATGAGAAAATACACTTGTGTGGGATCCATAAATGCAAGAGCATTTCGATAAACACAAAAAATCTACTATTCCGCTTTCCATTGATTCTTTGCTTCGTCTTCCCCATACTTTATTCTGCTGAACAATAATGTTCTTAGGATACTGATTCAGCAAATACTCCTGCTCCTTAAGGTCATCTGTTGCCAAGAAAAAGTATATATTCCCATTTTCTTTTAGCAGCGTACTAATTATTTTCTCGAACGCTTTGGTGGGGCTACTACTAATTGCCACCTCATGATCAGTTCTTCTAATGTGTAAGCCAATCAAGTTTTCTTGCTTCCCGACTATTCCTTCAACTTGATCATAATACTTTTTGCGGAACAAAACTTTTGTGTAATCATTTGCATCAAAATATTCATGCATATAGCACCCGTTATATGCATGTACATATATGATTATTCTTGTCTATTTGGTACAAGCATCTTGTAACATACGGACGTTAGTTCCTGTATTATTCGGACGTAAGTTCTTATAACATCCGGACAGGATACCTGTACCAAGTAGACAAGATAACATCTAGTTGTCAGTATACTCGCTTTGTGATGATTTGTCACCACCGGCGTCAGCCGGCATATGCTCAACTGTCTGTCTGCGAGAAGGTCCTTTTAAATCAAAACGGTATGCGTTGCGTACGATACGATCCAGTACCGCATCTGCAATCGTTGCATCCTTAAAAACAGATGGCCACTCTTTGACCGGTAACTGTGCTGAAATGGCAAGGGCTCTCTTGTGATGGTAGCGTTCCTCAGTAAGTCCTCAACCACAAGTACCTTATCATAGTATCATATCTTTGAGAAAATATCTCCTGAAACATATAACCCGAATTGCACAAATCGCGCGATTCGCGCTATACAGTCTACACTACACATAGGAGGTATCTTTCATGAATACCAAAGAAAAACTTCATCAACTTCACCTGAACGAATGGGCTGCTCGATTTTCTGAGCAGAAGGCCAGCGGTCTGACTGTCAGACAGTGGTGTGATCAGAACAACTTCTCCATCCATACCTACAACTACTGGAAGCATCTTCTCAAAGAAGAACTCGCCAGCCAGGTACTCCCGGATATCGTTCCCTTATCCATTCCTGAGCCTGTAACCATTCCTGACTCTGCAGTCCCGTTTGCACCTGCACCTCCGGAGAACTCATCTCTAACGAATTGCGCGATTCGTACAATTCGCGCTACTGCAACTCTCACTATCAATGATGTCGCAATAGAAGTCACCCCGGACATTTCAGAAGAGTTTCTTCGTACGCTCATCAAGGCGGTGCGCCATGCTTAAAGATGCTGATCCCAAGTACTTTGCCGGAATCTACATCGTTTGCGGATACACTGACTTACGCTA
>JAQXRN010000251.1 GCA_029218545.1 Bacillota bacterium
AAGAATGATACTTTTGCGTTTATTTTACAGGAATCGAGTTCTAAACTTATATCATCATCTTGAAAAACGAAAGCTCCAAAGTCGTTCCAACCATCACCAGAGTCATGCACATTAGGTGCATCAAAGCTAGCATTATTTGCATTTACAACACTTCCGTGTGAGCCTTCCGACGACACATTTCCTCTAAAATACAAAGAGCAGTATCCTTTAAAAGAGCTATTATCAATGGTCATCTTAACAGGATTAAACATTATTATTGGATAGCCACTGTTGCTCGCACTTAAAGTCGATTTATTGATGATAATCTCAGCTTTTGTTGATTGATATCCACCAATGGTCAAAACCTGGGTATTACCGCTTCCGTTAGCAGAAAAATGGCAGTTTTCTATATTTAGTTTGGTAATATTACCTCTGGTCTCCACCGGTCTACCTTGGTAACCGTTATTTACTATTGTAAGGTTTTTAAGTGTAACTGTAACCGATTTGGAACCGCCGTTGTTAATGGCCAAAGTTGTATTATTGCCACTCCTTGTACCATATCCAGTGATTTTATGTCCATTACCGTCCAATATAATAGAATTAGTAATATTAAGCAGTTCCACTCCGTTTGTCGGGTATGCCCAGTCGTCAAGCATAGTTACCGTTGTACCCGTTGGCATACTATTTGCGTCGTCAATCGCATCTTTGAGTGATGTATATTTTGTATCACCTATCTTAGCAACATCACCAGTTCCTGCAAACGCAACTGCTGGCATCAATGCTAGAATCATTGCTACGCACATTAGCGTTACTAATAATTTCTTCATAATTACCTCCACTACAAAAACTTTTACAACATTTTCTATTGATTTTAGTATAAACTTTTACCAACATATGTCAATACTTGAATATCAGAAAACCATTACAAATAATCAGTTGGTCCACTGTTTACCGATTTGCGGCCATCAAACCGAGAAGAAGCCGAGAAGAAGCCGCCTATCATAATCAGTAATTAACCACCTCGATGTTAAGTTTGTTGTACATTATTCCCGACGAAGTTGTTGGAATCACATCGACAAAGAATGTAACTCTTTTTGTTTCTCCAACCTCAGGTACCCATTCAAGCTGAAGTGCATTATTATCTTTTTGCTTAGTTGTGATATCTGCACTCACAATTCCTACAACTCTCCCTTTAGTAAATACCACCAGCTTTTCAAGCTCTACATTTTCAGAATCAACCATTAGGCCGAATTCTTCAAAAGCGTCTGTTTCATCTTGATTAAAATTAATCTTCAAATTATTCAAAAACTCTTTTTGTTTCCTGAATACATTCCTAAACTAGAAGTTTTAGTAAGGGTTTTAACCGCATCTAAATATTGTTTCTCGACAAGTTTCAAGTCATGTGCAAAGGAACCGGTAGGCCAGATTGAGTCTTCTCTACCTTGTTCTTTCAAATACGCCATTAAGTCTTCATTCATATCCATCAGGCAGCCTTCCAATTCATCTGCAGAAAGAGCATAGACCTTTACGAATGCTGAACTACTGTATTGGTCTAATGGATTTGTGTATTCACCTTCCGTTTTACCGTTTTCCACTAACAAATACTTGTTTTCACTGGAATCAAAAACCTCTTTATATGGCGCATATGTGCTCAAAAAAATATGCAAGCCTTAAAGCTTACATACTTTCCTTAACAATATCCCCAACGCCCTCGAGCACCAGACTTGGTTTGTATGCGTAGGATTTCAAGTCTTCCATATCTGTTACTCCCGACAGTACCAGCACCGTTGACATTCCTGCCTCCATACCCGAGATAATGTCTGTATCCATTCTGTCACCAATCATCACAGCTTCTGCCGAGTGGCATCCTAACAGTTTAAGACCTGTACGCATCATGAGAGGATTGGGTTTTCCGCAAAAATATGCCTTAGTACCTGTTGCAATCTCAATCGGTGCAATCAGAGCTCCGCATGCAGGCATTATTCCCTTCTCTATTGGTCCTGACACATCAGAGTTTGCACCTATTAGCTTGGCACCCTTTAGCACAAGGTTTGTAGCTTTCGTCAATGTATCAATGCTATATGACTTTCCTTCACCAATTACTACATAATCCGGGTTCACATCATTCATGGTTATCCCTGCATCATATAGGGCATTTAACAGCCCAGCTTCACCGATAGCATATACGGAGCAGCCCGGTGACTGTTCCTTTAGGAATGCAGCCGTTGCCAGAGCGCTTGTATAGAAGTGTTCCTCAGAAACCTCCATTCCCATCCTTGCTAGTTTCTGCTGAAGCTCTCTTTTAGTATATCCGCTGTTGTTTGTTAAAAAAAGGAATTCTTTCTTGTTCTGACGAAGCCAGTTGACAAAGTCTGCGGCTCCCGGCAATAATCTGTTGCCGTGATATAATACTCCGTCCATATCGCAGATAAATCCTTTAATTTCGTTAAAATCCACTTTTCTCATATTCACTCACCCTTTTCCGTGCACTACATCCGCACGGCCTTTCTTTTTTTATTCTTCCATCTAGATTATATAATCTGAATATCAATTATAGTTACGCAGTTTTATAAAGTTTATGTAAAGTTTTTTAAATAAAAAAGGCTACATGCATATGCACATAGCCATTGCAGTCCCACCTCAGCAGAACTCCCTTATTTTAATATTAATTTAGAACAATCCGGTGATTACTCCGTCGTCATCAACATCGATCTTTTCTGCTGATGGCACCTTTGGAAGTCCGGGCATAGTCATGATGTCACCTGTCTTAACTACTACGAAGCCGGCTCCTGAGCAAACCTTAACGTCCCTGATTGTGATTCTGAAATCCCTTGGCGCACCTAGAAGGGATGCATTGTCTGAGAAGCTGTACTGAGTCTTTGCCATGCATACAGGAAGGTTACCAAATCCTAAAGATTCGATTGTAGCAAGCTGCTTCTTAGCGTTTGCATCGAAATCTACTCCGTCAGCTCTATAAATCTTTGTTGCAACTGCTTCAATCTTTTCTTTTAATGAAAGATCGTCTTCATATACAAAGTGGAAATCGTTTTCACCTTCAACAAGTCTAAGAACTTCTTCTGCAAGTTCGATGCCGCCTTCGCCGCCCTTGCCCCATACTTCTGACAGAGCA
>JAQXRN010000252.1 GCA_029218545.1 Bacillota bacterium
GGTATAAGCAGCTCCCTGCATCTGCCTGTATTCTTTACATGTGCTTTTACTGCCTCTCCCTGCACATCCGCAATGGCAACAAACCTGTTAGGTCTTTCTATAAATTTAGCTTTTATTATTTTCTCGTATTTCATATTAAAATAGTAACAAATCCTGATGACATTTTGCAATATTTTTTGTATAATATTATGATACATTTTTTATGAGGAGAAACAAAATGGTAGCACCAAATCCCGTTGCATTTACCATATTTGGTATAGATGTCATGTGGTATGGCACCCTTATAGGGTTGGGCTTCATGCTGGCAGTCCTTATAAGCTACAAAAGGGCGCCAAAATTCAATATCGATCCCGACTTCATTCTTACTCTGACTATCGTCATCATCCCATGTGCAATAATCGGAGCAAGATTGTATTACGTTATTTTCAGCTGGGACAATTATGCCGGGGATTTAATGAAAATCCTGAACATCCGTGAAGGTGGACTGGCAATTCATGGTGGTCTTATTCTCAGCTTTATTGCGGGATATTTTCTATGCAGGAAATACAACGAAAGTTTTCTTAACACGGCTGATTTAGTTGCACCTGTAATAGCTCTGGCTCAATCCATAGGCAGATGGGGTAATTTTTTCAATGAAGAAGCACATGGTGGAGTTACAGATTTGCCTTGGGCACAGATAATTAATGGTGTTGGCTATCATCCAACATTCCTTTATGAATCCATATGGTGCTTCATGTTGTTCATCTTTCTGATGTACCGGTCAAACAGCAAGAGATCCTTCAAAGGACAAATAATATGCATGTATGGGATGCTTTATTCCTTTGAAAGATTCTTTGTTGAAGGTCTTCGTACGGACAGCCTGATGTTTGGTCCATTGAGACAGGCACAGCTGATTAGCCTTGTGATTTTCGCAGGATGTGCTGTCTTGTACTATTTATTAAGAAAAAAAGAATCAAATAATATACAAATGTAAAGGAGAGTATTAATGAAATTAGGTATCGTAGGTTTACCAAATGTAGGAAAGAGTACGTTATTCAACGCAATTACGAAGGCTGGTGCAGAAGCAGCAAACTACCCTTTCTGCACAATTGAACCAAATGTAGGTGTTGTAACAGTTCCCGATGAAAGATTAAAGGTTCTTCATGAAATGTACAACTCTAAAAAGACAATCTATACAACAATCGAATTCTGCGATATCGCAGGTCTCGTTAAGGGCGCATCAAAGGGTGAAGGACTTGGGAACAAGTTCTTAGGCCATATCAGAGAAGTGGATGCCATAGTCCACGTTGTAAGATGTTTTGAAAATCAGAATATCGTTCATGTAGATGGTCAGATTAATCCGGCTTCAGACATAGATACAATTAATACAGAGCTTTTGCTTTCCGACATGGAAATACTGGAACGCAGAATTCAAAGAGTTACAAAAGCTGCCAAGGCGGATAAAAAGATGCAGGGCGAGCTAGACTTGTTAAACAGAATACTTGAATGGCTTGGAGAAGGAAAAAATGCCAGAGCTATGGAATTGGAAGACGATGAAGCAGCTTTTGTAAAAACACTGGATTTACTTTCATATAAACCGATAATATATGTTGCAAACGTATCCGAGGATGAAGTCGCTTCAGGAGACAATCAATATGTTCAGATGGTTAGAGAAATTGCTGCTGCAGAAAACGCTCAGGTTACTGTGATATGTGCAGAAATTGAAGCAGAAATGGCTGAGTTGGAAGAAGACGAAAGAGAAATGTTCCTTGAAGAACTGGGTATTAAAGAATCCGGTCTTGACCAGCTAATCAAAGCATCCTATTCCCTGCTGGATCTAATTTCATTCCTTACCGCAGGAGAGCCTGAAGTAAGGGCATGGACTATAAAAAGAGGTACCAAAGCTCCCGGAGCTGCCGGAAAAATTCATACCGATTTCGAAAAAGGATTTATTCGTGCTGAAACCATCGCTTATGATAAGCTGATTGAATGCGGAGGAAATCTTGCAACAGCAAAAGAAAAAGGATTAATTAGATCTGAAGGCAAAGAATATGTGGTTAAAGATGGCGATGTAATGCACTTCCTTTTCAACGTATAGTGAATTAACTCTTTATTATTAAAGAAAAATAGACAAAAAAAATGATCCCCGTGTGAAACATGAACTGACCCCAAAAGGTTAGACACTAACGGGCAACTAAATTTAAGCAACTAACTGGGACTTAATCCTGAATTCAACAGGGCTAAGTCCTTTTAGTTTGCCCTTAATACGTTTGTTGTTGTAATAGATAATATATTTTT
>JAQXRN010000253.1 GCA_029218545.1 Bacillota bacterium
GAAGTGCCTTATACCGGTGACTCAACGGCTGAAGCATTATTCTATGATTTTATAATTCTATCAATTTCCGCACTGGCAGCAATCTATTTAAAACTGAGAAAGTCAGAAAACAAATAAAAAGAAAAATCTTATTGACAACAATTTTTTATAATCCCTTTTTAAAAACACTCCGGGTTCACAAGAATTCGGATTGTTTTTTTTAGAATCCGGATTTTTTCTATTTAAGAAATGTTATAATGAAAAAAATAGCTAATTAAGAGGAGTGGGCTTTATGGACGATATTAAGCAGCAGGGAACTATGGGTGTAATAGGCGAGAAAAAGAAGGTGGCATTTATATGTGTTCACAATTCATGCAGAAGTCAGATTGCAGAAGCCCTTGGAAGACATCTGGCCTTTGGAGTCTTTGACAGTTACTCCGCCGGCACAGAAACCAAGCCTGCCATCAACGATGATGCAGTTCGTCTTGTGAAGGAAATGTATGGAATCGATATGGAAGCCGAGGGGCAAAGGAGCAAGCTGATTGATGAAATACCTGACCCGGATATAGCAATTTCAATGGGTTGTAATGTTGGGTGTCCTTTCATCGGGAGGGCATTTGATGACAACTGGGAACTTGAGGACCCTACGGGAAAAGATGACGAGGAGTTTATCAAAGTTATTAAAGAAATTGAATCAAAGATTTTGCAGCTGAAAGAAGAATTAAGAATTGACAAATCTGCTAATTTAGTGTAAAATTACACTAAATTAGCAAAAGGGGTATAATTATGACAAGAGAATCCTTCGTAAAAGACATTAACAGCAAGCTGAAACTGATAAGAATTGAATATGGTTTAACTCAGGATAAGATGGCCTGTATTCTGGGGATATCGAAGAAAACCCTAGTGGAAAGTGAAAAGGGACGACGCAGTATCGGGTGGACGGAATGTGTGGCAATAGTCACTATATTTTCTCAGAGCCACGTTTTGCAGAACGCATACGGCGGTGATTTGTTCGATATGATAGACGCTATTGCTTTTGACAATGTGAAAATCGAGTATCCGAAGACAATGGGCGGCAAGATCTGGTGGAGAAATGTAGAAGAGAAGAATGGATTCAGAATACAACAGAACGTGATTTCTAACCACTACAGGCTACTTAATGCTCAGGACCAAAGAATCATTTCATCCTTTGATGAAGAAGTTGTAAGGGAACAGATGGCTGTTCTAATAAGGGAGGAAGAGTAATGGCTGAATTTTACTTTTTTGTAGCTTTTATACTGGCTGCAATTATCGCTATAATTGTATACATAATCAAGGTAATGCTGAATAGCAGAGAAAAAGCGAAAAGAGGAAAACCCAATTGGGGTCAGATAATTGGATGTATTGTTGCTTTGTTTTTTTTAATCTGTCTGGCAGCTCTGTTGATTTCATTTTCAATCGGAATTCAGAACATGTAGGTGATGCTATGAAAGATAAAACTTACAGAATAATTATCGCTGCTATTGTGATAATCGGAATTATTTCGACAGTGACATTATCAGCCTATACTGTTTATTTGCATGGTCATTGCTCCATATTGGCATATATTGCTTCAGAGGGAATTTAGGTGAATGGGATGAATAAGACAGTAAAGCAGATAATATCCATACTCTTATTGGTTGCCGTTTTTGCGGTATTTGATATTGGTATTTATGAAGTTTTTACAAAGAGGGTTAATAACAAATATAGTGAGGGAATGCAATCAAAATCCGTTGAGCTGGATGCATACCTGCCCTTTGACCAAGATAGTAGAATAGTGAAAACAACGTCCTCGGTGAAGCTGGAAGGTGAGCTGCCTGTTGTTGATGGAGCAGCGGCTTTGTACCCTGTTTTTTCAGCTTTCGTAAGTGCATTATATCCGGAAAACAGTGTAAGCTTTAACGGAGTAGACTTTGATAAAGAGAGCACACTACAAATGAATAATACACGTGGGGCATATAAATCCGTTGTTGACGGAGACGCAGATGTGGTGTTTTGTGCAAAACCTTCCGAAGAACAGCTGGCATACGCAAAAGAAAACAATGTGGAACTTGAATTGGAGCCGATAGGAAGAGAAGCATTTGTTTTCGTCATAAATGCAAGTAATCCAGTAGACAGTCTTAGCGTAGAGGATGTGAAGAAAATCTATACACAGGAAAACACTAACTGGAGCCAATTAGGGGGAGAGAAGAAATCCATTGCAGCATTACAGCGAAATAAAGGAAGTGGGAGCCAGACAGCTATGTTATCTTTTATGAACGGGGAACCAATGAAGAAGGATTGGAACACTTTTATGGGCAGTGCAATAGGCTATTCCTTCAGATATTATGTTACGGATGTAGTTGCTGACGGTACTCTTAAAATGGTAAAGCTGAACGGAGTGGAGCCATCGGTAGAGAATATTCGAAAGGGAGAGTATCCTATTGTTTCAGATTTCTATGCGGTATACAGAAAAGACAATCAAAATGAAAATGTAAGGAAACTGGTAGATTGGGTATTGTCTGAAGAAGGACAAAAGATTATTGTAGATACGGGTTATGTATCAGTGTACTAATAATAAATAGAAATATGCCTGACATGATGATATACTGGCAATATGAAAAAAATGCAATAGGAGGTACAACATGTTACAAGTAGGAACAAAAGCGCCGGATTTTGAATTGCCGGATCAGAATGGAGAGTTACACAAGCTGAGCGATTATGCAGGAAAGAAGGTTATTCTGTATTTCTATCCAAGGGATAATACACCGGGATGCAGCAGACAGGCATGCGGTTTTTCTGACAGATACCCTCAGTTTACTGAAAAGGGAGCAGTTGTTTTGGGAGTGAGCAAGGACTCTGTGGCATCTCATAAAAAGTTTGAGGAAAAGTACGGACTTGCCTTTACCCTTTTATCAGA
>JAQXRN010000254.1 GCA_029218545.1 Bacillota bacterium
CCCATTACATTTAGCTTAGCCTTTAAGGTACCCGGAACAGGGTCAAATCCGGCATGTACTATGCCGCTGTTGGCCTTGGACTGACCCATGGCTACATCATTTTCCTTTTCTATAATAACCATGGAAATATCCAACTGTGCAAGCTTTCTGGCAATCAAACCGCCTGTTACGCCTCCGCCTATTATTGCAACCTTATACATTTCATCCTCCTCTATTTATATATAAAAAAAGATACGCCAAAACAGAGGTTTCCCTCTATTCAAAGCGCATCTCAATCTTCTCAGCTTCGTATTATTTAATTAAATATATAGTAACCTACTTGTCTCCGTGAAAATCAGAGCCTTCAGTTATATGCATATGAAACTTTGCAGCCGTGTTGATGAAGAAAAATTCTTCTTCAGTACTGTGTTCAGGATAAACACACTCGATTCCTTTTAGTCCCATGTCTTTTAATTCCTTAACAAGAACCTGGAAATTCTTTTGAAATTCCTTACTGTTTCTTTCTCCAAGGCCCTTGATTTTGCAAGGGTGGGCAAGCACTGCAATACCACCTGCATTTTTTATTAATCCTATGGCATGCTCTGTGGACAGTTTTTCCTGTGGAATCGCCTTTATCTCAGGGGACTCCAGAAATTTACCTTCTTCAAAGGCTTCTTTCACATTGCCAATATATCCCTTCTTCACTAGAGCTCTGGCAAAATTAGGCTTTCCTATATATTTCTGACTCTTTCTGTCCTTAAGGTCAGTATCGTTGATATCATAACCCATATTTCTTAGAGTCTCAAGTATTTTTTTATTTCTCTCTCTGCGAATCTTGGCAAGTCGTGCAAGCTCGTCTAATAGTTCTTCATTCTCCGTATCAAAATAGTAACCCAGTATGTGAAGTTCTATTCCATTGTGCATTGTCGACAATTCTATGCCTTGAATAAGCCTGATGTTCTTACTTTCTGCTAACTCCGCCGCTTCTTCTATATCACCGAGCACCTCGTGATCAGTAATTGCAATTAAATTGTAATCAGCTTCAACATATCTGTCTACAATAGCAACCGGTCCCATGGTTCCGTCAGAATGCCATGAGTGAATGTGAAAATCTGTTTTAAAACTCATCTAAATCATAAGCAGGTCTTCCCTTAACCGATCACCTGCATCTACTCCTTTAAAGTATTCTACAATGGAAACTGCAAACTTCATTGCTGTTGCAGGTCCCTGTGAAGTGATTATATTCTTATCTCTCACTACCGGGAAATCAAGAGGTTCAGCCCCTTTTAGCTCATCTTCCATTCCCGGATAAATTGTTGCCTTTCTGCCTTCTAGAATTCCTAAGTCTCCTAACACTAAAGGTGCCGCACATATTGCTGCGAGTCCTTTACCTTTAGCTTCAAAATTCAGAATCTCCTGCCTGAGACCCTGATGGTCTCTAAGATTGTATGCACCGGGCACTCCTCCCGGTAACACTATCATTTCACACTTTGAATAATCAATCTCTTCAAACATAAAGTCTGCCTTTATTGTTATTCCATGAGCACCTTCAACATATATCTCGTCATCAACAGAAACAAAAAATGCATCAAGTCCTGCTCTGCGCAAAATATCTACCTGCGTAAGTGCTTCTATTTCTTCATAACCTTTTGCAAGATGTACAAGAATCATAATACAAATACCTCATTTACTATTCTAGTTTTAATAAAAAATTCTTGGCTGTTTAGTAAGTATATGTGTTGCATATAAAGTTACTAAAAAGATGATAACTGTGAGTCCGATAATGAAGTTGTCTATTATGGAAATAAAACCTTCACCCAGCAATGTTACCAGCGCGGATTTATCGCTGAAAGGAAGAAAATCAGCAAAGTTGTATAAAAGCTTCAGCCCCCATTTAGTGTTCAATAAGATGCCTTCAAAAATAACCAGTAGTATTGTCAGCACTGAGGCTACCTTGAATCGGTCTCTAAGCACTTCCTTATAATTATTTTTTAAAAAGTATCTGTAAATGGCAACTGAAATAATTATGCTTATTATGCAAAAAATCAGACTAATATCAAGAAAATGCTTTACGATAAGCATATTATGACTGTCTATCTTATCAAAAATCCCCTCAATGGCATAACCTGTATCCTCATATATTTGAAATTCGTCAGGATTCCAGCTGTTCATAAACCCCGCAATCATATCAGACATCTCTGAATTGACATATTCCCCTGAAACATAACTAACCACATGGGTGTCGTTAAAATAAAATGTGTATGGTGCCGAAATTCTCAAAGTTAGGTTAAGACCTAAAGTTATTATTCCTATGGCAATGGTAATGACTAAAAGCCATGAACAAAAGAAGTTGAACTTTCGCACTGAACACTCCCCCTTTTTAACAGACTTATACAAGTAATATGATACACCAAAAAGCCAAAAAATACAACAAAAAGAAAACCCAGCATATTTGTAAATGCAAGGTTTTCTTTATATTGTTTATTTAATCTTATTTCTTTTCTACAACAATGCCTGTCTTATGACCATTTAAGTCATATTCATCAGCTGCCTGACCTGCTTCAAGGGACACTGCTAAAGTTTCCTTCATGATGTATTCCTTATGCTTTTCAATTGCGGCCATTACTTCTTCGTCTGCTCTGACAACGATATCGATATTATCCATCATTTCGAAATCTTTCTGCTTACGAAGCTGCTGAACCTTTGATACTAATTCTCTTGCAAGACCTTCGTCAATCAAATCCTGATTTAAAGTAGTATCAAGGATTGTAAATACATTGTTTTCCATTGCTACAGCAAAGCCTTCCTTTGCACTGATACGGATATCAACTAAATCCTTTGTAACATCGAAGGATTCACCATCAAGGTCAATTGTAACTTTGCCTTCTGCTTCCATCTTAGCTACGAATTCAGCTGCATTTACCTTTGCCATTGCTCCGCCGAAAGCCTTAACCTTGCTTCCGAGTACAGGACCTGCAGCTCTGAAGTTTGGCTTTAATGAGAAGTTCATGTATTTGTCAAGATCCTTTTCAAATACAACCTTCTTAACGTTTAATTCTTCAAGAATCAGCGGTGTCAGATCGGCGATGATTTCTTCATATTTACCATCAACAAGCACTTCGCTGAGTGGCTGTCTTACTTTAATCTTTTCCTTTTCTCTTGTACCACGACCAAGAGTAACAAGAGCTCTTACAAGGTCCATTCTTTCTTCAACGCCCTTGTCAACAAGGCTCATATCTGCCTTAGGGAAGTATGCAACGTGAACTGTTTCTTCACCTGTTAAGTTTACATACATTTCATCGGAAATAAATGGAGCAAACGGAGCAATCATCTTTGAAAGTCCTACAAGGATTTCATAAGTTGTTGCATATACGCTCTTCTTATCATCAGTTAATTCTTCAGCATAGAATCTTCTTCTTGCACGACGGATATACCAGTTTGATAAATCTTCGTTTACAAAGTCATTGATGATTCTTACAGTCTTCATATGATCGTATTGATCCATGTATTCTGTAACATCTGCAATCAGCTGGTTGTACTTGCTCAAGATCCATCTGTCAAGTTCAGGTCTGTCAGCATATGGTACTTCTAAGCCTGCAGGATTGATATCGTCCTGATTTGAATATAGAACAAAGAAGTTATATACGTTTCTAATTGTACCAAAGAACTTACTTACTACATCGATAAGACCATCTTCGTCAAACTTGGTTGGAGTCCAAGCAGGTGATACGCTCAGCAGATACCATCTTGTTGCGTCAGCACCATATTTATCAAATAATTCAAATGGGGAAACAGTGTTTCCTCTTGACTTTGACATCTTCTTACCATCTTTATCAAGAATCAGGTCATTTACAAGAACATTTTTGTATGGTGCCTTACCCATGATAAACGTTGCAATCGCCATCAGTGAATAGAACCATCCTCTTGTCTGGTCGATACCTTCACAGATGAAGTCTGCAGGGAATAACTTGGTTTCAACCTCTTCCTTGTTTTCAAACGGATAATGCCACTGTGCAAAAGGCATTGCGCCGGAGTCAAACCAGCAGTCCATAACTTCAAGGATTCTTGTCATCTTCTTGCCGCAGTGAGGACATTCAATGTGAACATCATCAACATATGGTCTGTGAAGTTCGATAGATTCATCTATGTCTTCAATTGATTTTTCAATCAATTCAGCCTTTGAACCGATGCATTCCAGGTGACCGCATTCACATCTCCAGATTGGAATAGGAGTACCCCAGTATCTGGATCTTGAAATAGCCCAGTCTTTAACTTCAGCAAGCCAGTTTCCGAATCTCTTTTCACCAACGTAGTCAGGATACCAGTTAACTGTATTGTTATTGGCAACGAGCTGGTCTTTTAACTTGCTCATTTCGATATACCAAGAAGGTTTTGCATAGTAAACAAGAGGAGTACCGCATCTCCAGCAGTGTGGATAGTTGTGTTCCATCTTTTCCTTAGCAAAAATCTTGTCTTCTGCAGCAAGATACTTGATGATTTCAACATCAAGACCTTCTTCCATTACGAAGTGACCCTTCCATGGAGTTTCTGTATAGCAACCCTGTTCGTCTACAGGCTGCAGAACAGGAAGATCATACTTACGTCCGCACTGGTAGTCGTCTTCACCGAAGGCAGGAGCAGTATGAACGATACCTGTACCGTCTTCAACTGAAACGTAATCCATGCATGTTACGAAGAAAGCCTTCTTGTCAGCCTTTACAAACGGCATAAGCTGTTCGTATTCCATATATTCAAGGTCGCTACCCTTCATTTCTTCAACAACTTCGTATTTGCCTGCACCTAATACCTTATCAGCTAAAGCCTTTGCAACATAGAATAAGTTGCCTTCGTTTTCGCCTTCAAGCATCTTAGCCTTGATATAGTCAATATCAGGACCTGCTGTTAAAGCAACGTTGGATGCCAATGTCCAAGGAGTAGTTGTCCATGCAAGGAAATATTCGTTGTCAGTACCTTTCTTTTTGAATTTAACAGTTAATGTGTTAACCTTAACCATCTTGTAGCCCTGTGCTACTTCGTGAGAAGCAAGGCCGGTACCACAACGAGGGCAGTAAGGCAGAATCTTATGTCCTTCGTAGATTAAACCTTCATCAAAGAATTTCTTTAGAATCCACCAACCAGTTTCAATATAGTTGTCGTCTAAAGTGATATATGGGTTGTCAAGGTCTACCATGTAACCCATTCTTTCTGTCATTTCTCTCCACATTCCTGTATATGTGAATACAGATTCCTTACATTTCTGGTTGAATTCCTTGATACCATATTTTTCGATATCCTGCTTACCTGACATGTTAAGCTGCTTTTCTACTTCAATTTCTACAGGAAGACCATGAGTATCCCATCCTGCCTTTCTGTTAACCTGGAAACCCTGCATTGTCTTGTAACGGCATACAGAGTCCTTTAAAGTTCTAGCCATAACATGGTGAATGCCAGGCTTACCGTTTGCAGTTGGAGGACCTTCGAAGAATACGAATGGAGTATGTCCTTCTCTTTCTTCAACACATTTTTTTAGAAGGTCTTCTTCCTTCCATTTTGCAACCTGTTCGTTTTGTACCTCAGCAACAGGTCTTTCTGATAATTTCTTAAACATTTACCTTTTCCTTTCCTAAGCTCAAGGATTTTTTACAAACAAAAAGTCCCTAAGCCGATATGAATTTATCGATTTAGGGACGATTATTATTCTAACCGCGGTACCACCCTAGTTGCCAACGCCCTCTGACAGTAACTGCCCGGGATATGGCCGCTCATTAAGTGATTAGGCTCCGGAGTGATATTCACACTGGTATTCACCGCTGTCCTCTCAGCAAATGGACAACTCTCTGTAAGGTTATTAGCACCGGCTACTGGTTCCTTCAACGCCTGAAGTTATTAAATTATACCCTAATATTTTACTTTGTGTATACAAAAAAGTCAACAGTAGATTTTGCTATTTTTACAATCTATCTTTTTCCAGCTATAAAGAAAATGAAGAAAATCACTATGTTTGCCACAACGATTGTAGCCCCAACCGGTGTCGAAAAGAGCATGGAAGCCAAAATTCCAACAAATGCCGCTACCACCGAAATAACTGCAGAGCA
>JAQXRN010000255.1 GCA_029218545.1 Bacillota bacterium
AGATCCTTGCCGTCTCTATATACAGTAAAATTGTAATAAATTATGAATCGCTTAACTACTGACCAGATAGAGCTCACAACAATAAATGCCAGAGCGATAAATCCGCCTATAGCCTCTTTGAAAAAGCTTAACCAACCGAAATATGATATATACACTATTGCACCTGCTATACCTGCAATGGATATAATCAGTGAAAACAGTGGCATAGAATAAAGAGCATGCATAAACATGTCCTTTGTACTGCAGTGGAAAACCTTCTTTCCCTCTGCTTTTTCCTCGAAAATTTCATCAGGTGTTCTTTCTTCGGAAAGTGCAGGTGTTTCCCCATTTCCCTTTAGGGCATTTATTCTTTCAAGAACAAGCCTTCTGAATTCAATGGCCATATCCTCGCTGAATACTATTGAAACGTCTGTTTCATTGGCAGTAGAGAGGCTGTTTGTATCCATCTTAATTTTGTAGGTTCCCACCACTCTTTCGAAAAGATTTCTTTCCATGTTCACAGCAGAAATATTCTCGATAGCTATGGTGTTTTTTATCTTCCGCAAGGTATTTCTTTCTATTATTACCAGATTATCCTCAAGACTGATCCATGTCTTTCTCCATCTGAAAAACTGGAATCCGAAAATCCCTATGGTTATAACAAGGAGCACTAAAAATCCCCAAAGACCACCTTCGCGCAGCAGCTCAATAATCCCCTTGGTACCTACTTCCTGTATAACATCGATGATTACCTCAATTTCATTGAAAATAATAAAGAATATTACAATCCAGAATTGCCAGAGGCTTTCAAATATTATGGAGAAGTGGCATCTGTATTTCTTTGTTTCCATGTTATTTATCCCTCTGCATAATTGCTATTTCATTAATCTTCTTCTTCAGCGCTTCTGCAATCTGTTTTGCTTCCTCGTCTTTGAGAAACTTTATATTTACATCTCCTCCTGCAGTAGTTACCTTGATGGTAGACAATTTGAAGAGTCTTGCAACAGGGCCTTGAGACATCTGCAGTTTATGCAGTCTTTCCATGGGCACAATATCTTCATTTATCCATAAAAAGCCTCTTCTTACGCGAATGGCTTCTTCATTTATCATGTACCGATATCTTTCGTACCTTACCGCAGGAACAATTACAATGTATAGTATGGCCAAAATCCATAAAACTGCTATGCATACGGTCTCAAAGGTTCCTGATTCATATAAAAAGATCAGATACAGTATGGTTGACGGCAGCATTAAAAGCCCCAAAGTAATTGCAGCAGCAAGCCTCATACAGCTCTTTGCCGCTTTTTGAAGCTTGTTGTAATTTATGGTCTCATTATAATTCTTTTCGTTGTTTTCCATATATAATCCTCCAATGTAAAACTGCTATTATTTGCTGCAATCTGCAATTAACGCTGTCAGATGGTTATTCTCCGTGATTTTCCTGATATAATTCCAACGCGATTTCTCTGATGAATCTTTCTGTTTCCGGAACGTCAGTATCGTTTGAACAAACTACCAGAATAAAAGGCTCACCTGCAAATACGATGGCTGCATCGTGAGTAGTGTTACCATCTTCACCTGTCTTGTTGGCAATTTTTTTCTTTCTTCCGATATATCCCGGAATCTTGTGTCTTATCTGCTGAAGAAGCAATGTATCCTCTATTTTTTGAGAAATTTCTTCACTGATGAACTCTCTATTATATATCAGCTTGAGCAATATTCCGATTTCCTTAGGACCTATGTAATTTGTAAGGTTTATCCTATCGGGATTAGTTTCAAAGAGTTCCCTCTTAAGCTGTGTGCTGGTAAATCCCATATCTTTCTGCAGCCAGTTCTGAATATTTTCTATACCGCAAACTCTCATCAAAATATTGGTTGCAGTGTTATCGCTTAGTGTTATCATAAGCTTGCAAAGGCTGTCTATATCTACTTCTAAATCGCCTGTTAGGGACAGAAGTGCACCGCAACTCGGTTTTTTGTCCTCATCCTTTACCTGCACTTTCTGAGACCAGCTTAGTTTGCCCTCAGAAACAAGCTTTGCAGTGTACATAAAGATAGGAACCTTAATTACGCTGGCCGCCTCGAAGCTTTCTCCCTCATTATGACAAAGAGTCTCTCCGGTAACAAGGTTTTCGTAATAGAAGCCTATCTTTCCTTTTAATGCTTTTATCCTGTCATCCAAATATTTCTGTTCCATATGCAGTCTCCCTAATATTTATTAATTGATAATCAGTTACGAGAATTTTACCACATATATGTGGTCTTTGCTACCTCTGAATTGAATTTCCCACCGACCGTAATCCATGATATATATACGTTCCTCATCGTCTTTGTATGCAGGTCTTGG
>JAQXRN010000256.1 GCA_029218545.1 Bacillota bacterium
GCCGAGGATGACCGATTTCAAGCCCGTCATGAACCGACGCAGGGCGGGTACTGGGTGTATCTCATCCAAAGGGCCAAACCTGTGGGAGGGGCGCTACTCACCCATGTGGATTGACGGTAAGAAGCATTCCCGCAATGTCTACGCCCACACCCGCGAGGAGTGTGAGGAGAAGCTGAAGGTGCTTATCATTGAGATGAAAGCCGAGTTGGCGGATCTGAAGCGGCAGAAAGCGGAAGGGACGCTTCCGCCTCAGGCCCTGAAGCGCAAGAGCAGGAAGAAAGCGAAAAATAGCAAGTAAAAGAGAATCGCATACAGGGGTACTGCGGAAGCGGTACCCCTGTATGCGAAAGTTTTATGCAGTTGTGTTTTCTTTTGAAAACGGAATAGACTTTGGGAGTTATAGAGAAATACCCTTTCTAATGTATTCCTTTTGCTGGTCTGTTAATATAGAGTATTTTAGTCGAGGGATGTTTTCTCGTAATAATTGTGTTGCCAGTTTCCTGTAATAATCAGATGGAAGAACAGTCTGTGCGGTTGATAGATTAATTTCACCATGGTCAAATAGACAAGAGAAAAATCTGTTTTTACCATTGCCACTTACTAATAATTGATCAATTAATAAAATTCCCTTGCTACTTGAAATCAGTGGTTCGGCCTTGATACTATCCAAGTAATTGAGAACACTTTCAAAAGTTAAGCACAGAAGGAATCCGTCATAATCCTTGCCGCATGATGTGCTAAGCGTATATTCTTTCATAAGGACTCCTCCTTTCTTGGTTATAGTTCCCCAATCAGATCAAAACATTTTTTGATAATTTCGTCCGCTTCCGCTTTTGTTTCTAACATACGGGTAGAGTCGGTGCTTCCAATAATATCGCCAAAGTGGAAAACTGTGTCGCGGACTGCTTTGTAATAATTATAGCACTTTTCGATTTGAAATTTCTGTCGCGTATCTGTAAGCGAATCAGTATAGATATAATCTCCGGTAACAGTATCTTTGTTAAAACCTGAGAACCTCCGTCCTACGGTGCCACCAGCCCTTGTAATTAAATACTTCATATGTCCTTCTAACGCACGAAGCGCAGGGAAGGCATACTGTGAGTACTCTTCACTTTCCACATAATAATTCAGATTAATAAGCGCCTGACGGATAAGACGTTTGATGTTATCTGGATAATCTGCAGGAAATCTTGGATAAATAGTTTCAAAAGCTGTATCGATTTTTTTAGAATCTATAGTAGTTCTGTATGCACTACTTAAAATCGGCTCAATTTTAGCATTGTCATCCAGTTCGGTTACAATTGATACGACAATTTGGAAAAGGATAGAATTTTCACCTTGAATCAAGACTTTTTGATTCTTGGATTTAAAAAGTGAAACAACAACTTTTTTGTGTTCATATTCTAATCTATAGACAAATTTTGTTCCGTATTCTTTTTTCTCAATGGACACTCCAGGAATTGCCTCGCTTACTAACTCTGTTAAAGCCTTGAAGTCGCTCTCCTTAAAATACGGAAGGACAAACCAATGGTCACCCTGAATAGCCATTCGTGTTCTGTCAACCAATGCAGATTTGGCCAGAGCATCAACTTTGTCATTATAAGGATTGTTACTATGGCCTTTTACTTTTTCAAAGACTACCTCTATTACACCCTCAAATTTGGTGTGATAAAGTGAAGTATACATTTTAGAAACATCAGTTCCAGAATTCCATTCCCCAGACAGCCATTTGCTCAATCCTTCGTAGTCATGGTAAATCTTTATCTTTTCATAACCGTTCGATACAGCCCAATCCAGAGCGTTGATTACGCCAAATATTTCACCAATAATATTATTGCTCACGATATATTTGGGATTTGATCCATAGCCACAGAGCGGAGTTTCTGTATGGTCGCCGTCTATAATTATTACGCCATAAGAGTATCGATTAAGCTCTTTATCAAAACTACCGTCGCAAAACGCTACTAAATAGCCCTGTTCAATATCTGCTGCAATCTGTTCGCCCCAAATATCTCTATCACTTAAAAAAGCCTCTGCCTCTTCTTTAGAGTTAAACGACTTATAAACAGCGCCAGAAAAGCCTTTTATAGACTCTTGACATTCGGCCCAGTTATCAAAAAGGCCAGGATTGTTTCCGACTTTTACAGCATAGTATTTCATTTCTAACCTCCAAAAATCTTAGAATTAAAATATTATACATGAGAATCACGCACAAATCAATGCTATTGCAGGGCGTTTTCCGCTTTCTCATAATTTGCGCCGCAATAAACAAAGAAAAACCCTCTGAAATCAATCGATTTCAGAGGGTTTTTGGTCCGAGTGGCGCGACTCGAACGCGCGGCCTCGACATCCCAAATGTCGCGTGCTACCAACTGCACTACACCCGGATATTTGCTTATCACGATTATAGCACAAAACTCGTGCGATTCAAAGTTTTTTCCTGTCTGTGGTCATTTATGTGGTCAAAGCGGGTTTTTGGCCAGGTTTTTCTGTCCGGGGAAATCCCGCAAACGCCCGTGTTGCAAGGGGTTCTGGGCTTCGGCTGTTTTGGCCATGGATGAAAAGACCTATGCTCCCAAACCACCCGCGATCATTCTGAGTTCTTCCTCTTACCGCACCTGACCGCTGCTCAAAAAACACACGCAAAAGTATATGAAATATGGGCCAGGATATAATCCTGACCCATATTATTTTACTGATTTACTCT
>JAQXRN010000257.1 GCA_029218545.1 Bacillota bacterium
GCTGCAATTTCATTTCCTACAAAATAATCAAGAGTAACTCTCTCAGCTTTCATTTCATCAAATGCCCACTTTAATACAAGTCTTAATGCTTCCTCTCCGTATCCTTTTCCCCTTTTGTCAGTATCTGCAATATATATTCTCGTTATATCAAGTGAATCATAGTGTCTATTGATGTTGCTGACGTATATTCTGCCAATAGGCTCATTTGAATTTTTAATGCATATTGTGAATTGTCTTTGGCTAAGATCCTCAGTTCTTATGATAAATTCTCTTGTTATCTCCTCATAATCTCTACCTTCGTTTATTGTAAAGAAACGTGTTACCTTTGGATCCTGCTCCCACTTGGCAAAAAGCAAGCAGTCATCAAAAGTGCTCTCCCTTAAAAATAATCTTGACTCCATATTTTGTACCTCCCTTGTACTTATTCAAAAGTGAATTTTGTGTGAAATACTACTCACGCTATCTTTTTTATGGTATCATATTATATAATTTTTTAGAAAATAATTAAACACCTTAAAATAAACGAAAGGGATTAAAATGAAAAACAAGAAAAAAATAAACGCAATTTGTGCGGTAGCAATTGCACTAATTGTCTTAATTGCAGTACTGCTATATTCTTTCTTTTTCGCAGGCGACAGAGAGCCATCTCTCGGCGAAATTGTTGAAAATCGAGTAGTCGCATACGAAACAGACTTCTTGGATTCTACAGTTCAGATGACAAGCCAGTCTACCGTAACTAAGTATTTGGTAAACTGGGCAGAAAACAAAGGAATTAATGTCAAGAAAGATAAAAGCAACAATATTATCTATTCCTTTGATGCGACTGAAGGTCTTGAAGACAGAGAGCCTGTAGTAATCTTGTGCGGATACGATTATTCCTGTATCCAATCATACAAAAACAGTATCGTTTGTGCCCTTACAGTTGCAAAAAATGACAAGCCTCATGGAGAATACAAAATTATATTTGTTTCCGAAGAAAACGGCGATTCTTCAGCTGTAGATAAACTATCTTCGGATTATTTTACCGAAAACACTCAGGTTATCTATTTAGGAAACGATACCACTTCTAAGATTGCCAATGTTACGGGTGCTGTATCAGAGTACGAATTTACCAGAGATGTTTCCATGGTAGAACCATCTTATGATAAAGCGTTTAAGGTTACAATTTCAGGTATGCCTGCAGAAAAAATAACCGAGAAAACTGCATCATATCCTAATCCGATAAAACAGCTCGGTAACCTTCTCGCAACATTTAAATCAAAATCCGTTCTCTTTGAACTGGCAGATTTTAATGGTGGAAGCCTGGAAAGCGCTGCTACAGTTACAGAAGCTTCTATGACCATAGTTGTAAATGAAGATTCTAAAACAAAGGTAATGACAAGATTAGATAATGCTATTGAATCATTTAATGATAAATATAGTGACAAATATCCTCAGGCAACATACACATACGAAGAAGTGGAAATGCCTACACGTGTGTTTACAACTGACGACACAGAGAGCCTGGTCAGCCTTCTTTATACTGCTCCAAACGGAAAATATGACAATGAGGATGAAAGTTCAACTGATGCAGCTTTTACAAGTATAAGATTCATAAGCTCAGAGAATCAGAAGATAAAAATAAAATTTATGGCGGGCTCGAATTCAGAAGCACTGCTTAATGAAATTACGGAAGCATATCAGACGATTTGCTCATTAACAGATATCAATTATGCCCAGACATTAACCAAGCCTTCCTATAATGTCAATAAACAGGGACAGGATCTTGCAATAAAGTTCACTGAATCATATAAAAAATTCAAAACAACAGATTTACCTGTTGAAGGTATTCCGGAATACTCCATGTGTTCACTTGTTAGTCAGAAATATCCTGAACTGCCTCTAATAGCTGCTTATGTTACAAATAAGACAGCTGACAACTTTGCAGGCGGTCTCATAGTTCATTTAGGATACGAAGAATAAAAGTAATGCAAAGCATAAAAAAATGGGGTTGAAGAATAATATTTCTTCAACCTCATTTTATATTTCTCTGATTATATATTTCTAAAGTCTTGCAAATTCATTGTATATTGCCTGAATAGCTGATACATAATCATTACCCTCTACACCAAGCAGCATTGTAATTCTAGCAGCGCCATGGTCAATTAATCTGATGTTGATTTTTCTGTTGGCAAGAGCCCCGAGAACCTTTACTGCAATTGCAGGAGATGTTGATAGTTCTCGTCCTACGATAGCAATCATTGCAATATTGTGATTAAATGAAACTGAATTTGGCTGAATGCGTTCACGCAACTCTTCTTCCAGTTCACCTTCACAAGCTTTAAGCTGGTCTTCAGGTGCCACTATTGTAAGAGAATCAATTCCTGTCAGGAGATTCTTTATTGTAATATCGTATTCCCCGAAAATCTTCAGAATCTCAGCACGTGCTTCAGGTAATTCGCTTAGACGTTCCTTTTCTATAACAACAGTTGTATTCGCCTTTTTGCCTGATATTCCGGTAATCTCAAGCTTACTCTGGTAATAGTCAGCATTCTTAACAATTAAAGTTCCGGAATCCTCAGGTGAATTTGTGTTTCTGATATGAATAGGTATTCCTTTTTTTACTACAGGGAAAATAGTTTCTTCGTGAAGAACTGCTGCACCCATGTAGGATAGCTCCCTTAGTTCTTTATATGTAATCACAGGAACAGGCATAGGATTTTCAACAATACGTGGATCTGCCATAAGGAAGCCTGAAACATCTGTCCAGTTTTCATAAACATCAGCATTTGTAACTGCAGACACTATAGCACCTGTAATATCCGAACCGCCTCTTGAAAAAGCACGAATGGAACCGTCAGGCATAGTTCCGTAAAATCCAGGAATGACAGCTCCTGATAATTTTTCAAGTTTGGCACCAAGGATTGCACGAGTTTTTTCTTCATTATATTGACCATTCTCATCAAGTATAATATTACCTTGTGCATCCACAAATTCCATTCCGGTAAGCTCTGCCATAATAAGAGCGTTCAGATATTCACCTCGAGAAATGATATAGTCTCTCATGGAAGGATTTCCTAAAGAGTCAGAAATCTTCTTAAATTCTTCATCCACATCCAGCTTAACACCTAAGCTGCGAACCATAACCTTATAGCGAGACTGAATTTTTGAAAGAATCTCCAAAGCCTCGTTTCTGTCCTTTTTATCTGCACATGCAATAAGCATGTCCGTTACCTTTACATCATCACCGGAACGTTTACCGGGTGCACTTACAACAACAAAGCGACGTTCAGGTTCTGATTGAATGATATCTCTGCACTTGCGGAACTGAGCAGCATCAGCAAGAGAAGTGCCACCGAATTTAGCCACCTTTAAGTCAACCTTTGTATCCTGATTGAACATGTTGCGGACATTCTCATCAATAATCTGTGTGATATCATACTGTGTTGTCTGATAAACGAAGTAGTTGAGCCAGTTTGAATACAGCAAGTTTGCACAGCTTCTCCACTTTACAACAGGTGGCTTTGTATCATCATCATTTGGATAATAGTTACATGGAATTTCAGGGTTTAACCCCGCATTTTTATCGCGCACATATTCTTTTTCAAGGGTGTTCCAGTCATATTCCGAGTGTCCCATTACGAAAATCTGTCTGTCATCTACAGATTTACATACATAAACACCTGCTTCCTCGGAAGTTGAAATGATTTTCAGTTCAGGTTCAGCCTCAATGTCCTCCTGATACACTGTTGTATTTCTTGAATGAGGTACATAGAATTCATCATCAAAGCCGCGGAAAAGCATTCCCTTCTTATATGTCAGCGTATGCTTATACACACCTGACAGTTTCTTTGGCAGAACATGTTTCTGAATGCCATAGTGATAATACAGACCTGCCTGTGCACCCCAGCAAATATGGAAAGTGCTGTGAACATGGCGTTTACTCCATTCCATAATCTCACAAAGTTCATCCCAGTACTCAACCTCTTCAAATTCAAGAAGTTCTACAGGTGCACCGGTTATGATAAAACCATCATAAAATTTATGTTTAATCTGATCAAATGTCTTATAAAAGGCAATCATATGCTCTTCAGATGTATTGGTAGCCTTATGTGTGCTTGTTTGAAGCAATTCAAGTTCTACCTGAAGCGGTGTATTACCAAGAAGACGTGTAAGCTGAGTTTCAGTATCTATTTTGGTCGGCATCAGATTAAGAATGAGAATCTGAAGTGGACGGATATCCTGTGTCATGGCACGGGTATCAGTCATAACGAATACATTTTCTTCAGTTAAGGTTTCTATTGCTGGTAAATTATTCGGTACTTTTATTGGCATAGGTCAGAATCTCCTTTATTACTGTCAATTATATCCAACATTGCATTTCACTTACATGTTGTAAAAATATTCTCCCCTGATCTTCTTCATATTTTGCCTGATGATATTTGAACAACATCTCGTTGTTGTCTGTCTTTCCTAATATTTCAATCTTTCCTGTCGGATGTGAAAAAACAAACTTTACGTTCTTTGCCTGCCCGTTCATAAAAGATTTAGCTTTTTCAACAATATCAATTCCCTCAAGGAAAGGAACCTGGAACTGGTTTTTAACACCTTCAACAGGTCTGCACTGGAATATATAATAAGGGATAATTCCATATGAAACAAGTCCGTTCATCAGACTTGAAAGAACCTGTGCATCATCATTTACACCCTTTAAAAGCACGGTCTGGTTCCTTATTATACATCCTGTATCCTTCAAAAGCCTTATCGCCTTCATGGCCTCCTCTGTTAATTCCTTTGGATGGTTAAACTGCGTAACAATAATAATCTGCTTTCTATTATTGTATTTTCTTAAAATATCAAGTAATCCCTCATCCTCAATGATTCTCTGTGGAAAAACTACAGGAATACGTGTTCCAAAGCGTATGAAATCAATATTAGGAATATCTGCAAATGCCTCAAGATACTCACCGATTATCTCTGCAGAATTCATAAATGAGTCACCGCCCGAAATCAGAACATTATTAATTTCTGTATGTTTTGCAACATACTCAGCCATGGCTGCTATGTTTCCTTCAGCCTCATCGGTGTCTACACCTACCATACGTTTCCTGAAGCAGTGCCTGCAATACATTGCACATTTATCGGTAGAAAGAATAAGGGCAGTTTGCCTGTATTTGTGCTGCATGCCCTGTACAACTGTATTATCGTATTCTCCGCTGGTATCTTTGTCGCCTCCATCTGATAGTTCAATACCATCAGGAATGCACATTTTTCTGATAGGATCGTACGGATTATTCTTATCTATCAAGCTTAAATAATACTCATTAACACATATCGGATATTTTTCTGAAATATCTTCAATCTTCTTTGCTTCATCCTCGCCAAGAGCTAAATACGCTCTTATTTCATCGATGCTTTTGATGCTATCTCTAAGGATTTCACGCCACTTTTCCCCCATTTTGACTTCCCCCTTTTTTTAATAATCCTTTTATCGATTCTATCACATACATGTGATAAAACAGTGATTATTTTTGCGTTCCCTTAAAATATACTGTTGAGTTCCTCCTTCAGCTGAATAATACTTTTTTTATGCAAAGGATGAATCTTATGGGGTGCAATTTCTGACAAAGGGTCTAAGACAAATTGTCTCTTATGCATCTCAATATGTGGAACAACAAAATCATCCTCATCTATAATCTCATTTCCATACATTAAAATATCTATGTCCAAAGTCCTCGGTCCCCAATGAACGATTCTCTCTCTTCCTGCTTTTGCCTCTATTTCGTGTATGGAATCTAAAAGCTCTCTTGGTGGAATAAAAGTCCTTATCTTAACACAGGTATTAAGGAAATCATCCTGCTCAACACCTCCATAAGGCTCCGTCTCCAAGTAACCCGCAACCTTTTCTACAACACATCCCCTAAGCTTATTGAGCTCATCTATTGCAGTATCCAGATATGCCTTCTTATCTCCCATATTTGAACCTAAGCTTAAATAAACATCCTGCCATCCCCGTTCTACTGTAACTGAAACGGTTTCAAGTGGCAATCCAACTGGTGCCCATGGCTTTGCTACAGTAAGCTTAAGGCTTTTTACAAGACCATACTTAAGCAGCAGTTCCTCTGCCAGATTCTCTGCTACAGCTTCAATCAGTTTATATGTATTTTTTTTCATAAAATCTGTAATATAGCTGCTGACTTCTCCATAATTTACTGACAGCGCCAAATCATCAGCTTTCCCTGCAGGTCTTGCATCTACTCTCATAGTTAGTGAAATGTCAAATCTCTGCCCCAAGACATTTTCTTCAGGAAAAACACCATGATTGGCAAACACCTGAAGATTCTTTATGTTTATTTCATCATATTTCATAGTACATTATCCTCTCAAAATAGCCTCAGTCATTCTGATTGCTCGAAGATTTTCTTTGACGTCATGAACCCTCACAAAGGATGCCCCCTTCATGACACCCATAACAGATGTAGCTATGGTTCCTTCAACTCTCTTATCTGCTGGCAAATCAAGAGTTAAACCGATAACAGATTTTCGTGATGTGGCAAGTAATATAGGATAACCCAGTTCTCT
>JAQXRN010000258.1 GCA_029218545.1 Bacillota bacterium
GTGGTTATTGCAGGAGGCGGTTTTATTGGTATCGAGTTGGCAGAAAATTTAAGAGAGCTGGGAATGGATGTGACTATACTGCAGCGACCTAAACAGCTAATGAATCCTTTCGACTCTGACATGGCTTGTTTCATCCATGCAGAGATGAGAAAGCATGGTGTTAAGCTAGCCCTTGGACACACGGTAGAGGGCTTTGAGGAAAAGAATGGCGGTGTAGACGTTCTTTTGAAAGATGAGAAGCCAATACATGCGGATATGGTAGTGCTGGCTATTGGGGTAACTCCAGATACGCACCTTGCAAAAAAAGCAGGACTGGAACTGGGGATTAAAGATAGCATTGTGGTAAACGAACACATGGAAACATCTGTACCGGACATCTTTGCTGCAGGCGATGCAGTTCAGGTTAAGCATTACGTTACCGGGCAGGATGCGTTAATTTCACTGGCAGGACCAGCAAACAAACAGGGTAGAATTATTGCAGATAACATCTGTGGAGGTGACAGCAGATACATGGGCAGTCAGGGAAGCTCTGTCATTAAGGTTTTTGATATGACTGCAGCGACCACAGGAATCAACGAGACCAATGCGCTGAAGGCAGGTCTCGATATAGATACGGTAATTCTATCTCCTATGAGCAATGCAGGATATTATCCCGGTGGTAAAATAATGACAATGAAAGTTATCTTTGAGAAGAATACATATCGTCTATTGGGTGCTCAGATTGTGGGATATAAAGGCGTGGATAAAAGGATAGATGTTCTGGCAACCGCTATTCACGTGGGAATGAAGGCAACAGAACTTAAGAATCTTGAGCTGGCCTATGCACCTCCATATTCATCTGCAAAAGATCCTGTCAATATGGCCGGCTTCATAATCGATAATATTTCCAGAGGAATCGTAAAACAATGGCATCTTAAAGACCTTGAACTGCTGCCTCGTGATGGAAGTGTTACTTTGCTTGATACAAGAACCGATTACGAATATAAGGCGGGACATATTGAGGGATTTTATAACATCCCTGTAGACGAGCTTAGAGAACGTTTGGACGAGATTGAAAAGGGAAAGCCTGTATATGTAATCTGCCAAAGTGGACTTAGAAGCTATATTGCAACACGTATATTAGAAGGAAATGGATATGAAGCATATAATTTTGCGGGAGGATATCGTTTTTATGAGGCAGTAAAGGAGGACCGCTGTCTTATTGAAAAAGCAACTGCCTGCGGAATGGACATATAGAGACAGGATTTGGTGCCGCAGGTGTAACATACGAGCGATATAATTGGCAATATATTGCTTTAGATGCAAATCAAACTTATGGCCTGGAAGGGGTAGTCTGTCATGAAATGTGGCATGCAACCGAGAACTACATTTTATCAAAGGACTATACGGCATTTACGATAGATAAATGGAGCGAACTTAATCCGAAGGGATTTGCATATTATCAGGATGCTACACAGACTGATCCAAATCAGAAGTGGACACTTTACAACAGTGCTATAGAAGATATATACTTTGTGGACAGCTACGCCTGTGTTGACCAGAAGGAGGATCGTGCACGCATTATGGAGTTTATTATGGCTTATGAGGATGAGTCAAAAGTACTGATTAAATCACCTCATATTCGCAAGAAACTTGAAACAATGTGCAGCGCTGTACGAAATACATTCGATACAAGCGGATGGGAAAATGTCCGCTGGGAGAGGCTTTTATAAAAATTAAAATAAATTGAAAGAGGGGAAGAAAAAATGAAACTAAAAACTTTTATTACCACAATGCTTGCAGTGACTTTGATTTTTACTTTGTCAGCATGCAGCAAAAATCAGTCTGTAGATGAGTCTGACAAACCGGACGCTGATACACAAAAAACAGAGCAGAATATGGATGAGGGGACAACTGTTGACGACGATACTACAACAACTGATACAGCAGATGCAGATAAAAACAATCAGGACGAATCATGGAAAAAGGCTTTTGAAAAAAGCTTACTAGAAAACTACAATGTAGTTCCCGAATCCTATGAGGACTTAGGAAACGGCATATATCAGGTCTATGTTAAAATAGATGGCAAAACCGTTCCATACGTTACGGTTGATTCTGCAACCGGCGAGTACCACGGTTAGTAATAGAAAAGAGGAAGTTCCAAACGGAGCTTCCTCTTTTCTATTTATGCATAATTCTTGAAAATCAAGGTTTACATTGCTTTCTTAGGAGGCAATGTGATAGAATGTCTTAATGAGCATAACATAGAAGATAGTAATATTTACACTTGTACATACAGTGAGGTATTATATTGCAGCAAAAGATAAATCTACAAATAGCAACATAGGAAGGCAGGTTGTTTTAGGAACTGTACTGAAAGATTTTATGGAAATTGCTTTTTTGGCATTTACAAGAGGAAACTACTAGCGAGTTTTGAAACAAAACGAAAGTTATCTGGCAGACGCAAGACAGCAAAAAGTTCAATATATTGATGAAATGTTAGAGGATGCTCAAAAGAGCATAAGATAGATTACATCTCTATGTAGCTAAAATGACATACTGACATCAGGGCAAGATATCCGTGATGTATTGCGGGAGGTTACTAAAAATAACTCTTTTGATACATAGAATTTGTCGATAGTCAGGGGGGGGTAGATCACGCCGCATCAGGTGGGACAACAGATGTTTCCAACCGAAATTACTATATTGAGGGTATGAAAGGCAACAGCGGAATAGAATTAATTCTCTCTTCTAGAATCACAAACGAAACACTGGTAATTATCTACGCTCCTATATATCTGGATGGTAAAGTTATAGGCGTGCTAAATGGTAACTATCAAGAGAAAAGAATGCAGGAGATTCTCAATACAGCCTTTTGGGGAAGAAGCCAAAGCATATCTGTGTACAGTAGATAGAAACATGTATTTAAATAAAAGAATGGGAAAGTAGACTCGGAGGGATCTTTAGTGAGGGTAGCAGAATTAGAAAAACAGATTGATACATATAAGAAAAAAATAGAGATTATGGAGCACGCTCTCTCTGCCAGTGCAGGTGCGTACTACAGCATAAACATTACTAAAAACACTGTACTGGGAAACATGTATCAGGTTATTGATGGTGTTGAATACAATATCAATGAAGCAATTGGATTTCCCGAAGACTGCAAATACTGGGATGTTGTTGAATACTGGGGAAATCAGCTGGCAAGAGATCAACAACCTGCGTATTTTGCTTTTTTTGATGCGGATAATTTAGAAGAATGTTTTGCAAAAGGAGAAGACCATATATCCCATCGGTATTGGACAAGGAATTCTTTGGGCGAGCCAATGCTGGCAGAACAACACGTAGTGATGTACCGTGATGTGGCAAATGATGACCTTATGGCAATTACTTATGTCTTAGACCTTACAAAGATAGAGGAACTTCGTGTCAGGGAAGCTGAACAGAGAAGATTGCTAGAGGATGATATAAAGAAAATTGAGGGATTAGCAAGCCAATATTCAGCATTGTTCTTTGTTGATTATGAAAAAAGAGAATATAAAAAATACTATCTGAGTGATTCGCCGACAAAAGAACAAAATGGTTTTAAAAATAGGAAAATAGAAAACTTTATTACTTTATTTAAAGAGGTGGTAGTTACTTACACTCATCCCGAATATCGTGATGAAGTGGTCAAGTTTGCTAATGAAGAATATGTTAAAGAACTACTGCAAAATAAGAAGCGATATGCACATAGATTCCTGCATATGGGCAAGAACGGCACTTATCAATGGCTAGAGCTTACCTTAATCAAGTTTGTCGGAGTTGATGAGGAAGCATCGCACGTAGCCTTTGCATTTTTAAATGTTGATGAAGAGGAACGCGAAAAAGAGGCACAAAAGAAGATGCTGGTTGATGCACTTGCAGCAGCGGAACATGCAAATAGGGCAAAGACAGCCTTTCTAAATAACATGTCCCACGATATCCGCACCCCAATGAATGCCATCATCGGATATACGGCGCTTGCTGCTTCGCATCTTCATAATGTGGATACTATTAGGGATTATCTTAATAAGATTTCCATATCAAGCAGCCATCTTCTAAGTCTAATTAATGATGTACTTGATATGAGCCGTATTGAAAGCGGACGAGTTAAAATTGAAGAAAAAGAGGTGCATCTGCCAGATGTACTCCATGATCTTAGAACTATCATTCAATCCAATATTACTTCAAAACGACAGGATTTGTTTATTGATACACAGGATATCGTAAACGAAGATATTATTACTGACAAACTGCGACTTAATCAGGTATTACTGAACATTGTAAGTAACGCTATAAAATTTACACCGGTAGGCGGAACTATCAGCATAAGAATTTCTGAAAAGCCTTGTGCTTTGAGTGGATATACTACTTACGAGTTCCGTATTAAGGATAATGGCATTGGTATGTCAGAAGAATTCCAGAAGCATATTTTTGAATCGTTCTCAAGAGAACAGACTTCAACGGTAAGCGGAATTCAGGGAACCGGTCTTGGCATGGCTATTACGAAAAATATAGTAGACATGATGGGCGGTAAAATCAGTGTAAAGAGTGAAGAAGGCAAAGGAACAGAATTTACTGTAATACTAGATTGTAAGCTATCAGATACTATCATAAGAAATGAAACTATTCCGGAACTTCAAGGAGCACGTGCATTGGTTGCCGATGATGATACCAATACATGCATGAGCGTAAGCAAAATGCTTAAGAAGATTGGGATGAGAGCGGACTGGACGGTTTCCGGCAAAGAAGCTATTGTTAGAGCAAAAGAGGCATATGAAGAAGGAGATGAGTTCAGAGCTTATATTATTGACTGGCTAATGCCGGATATGAACGGAATTGAAACGGTTCGCCGAATCCGAAAGGTAATTGGAGATAGTACGCCAATCATAATTTTGACAGCATATGATTGGTCAGATATAGAGGTGGAGGCAAGAGAGGCCGGTGTAACAGCCTTTGTGGCTAAGCCACTGTTTATGTCAGAATTGAGAGAAGTACTTACAAGACCTATCCGTACAGAGATTGCAAAAGAAGAAAAAGTGGATGTTAATTTGTTCAAAGGGAAGAAGATCCTTCTTGTAGAGGATAATGAACTCAACCAGGAAATTGCATCAGAAATTCTTGCGGAAGCAGGATTTATGGTGGATGTAGCAAATGATGGCATTGTTGCTGTTGATAAGGTTGCTACAGAGCCTTCGGATTGTTATGACCTTATTCTTATGGATATCCAGATGCCAAAGATGAATGGATTCATCGCTACAAGAGAAATAAGAACCTTAAACGATAACAGCAAAGCTAATATTCCAATTATTGCAATGACTGCCAATGCTTTTGATGAGGACAAAAAGAATGCATTTGAGGCTGGTATGAACGGATTTATTGCTAAACCTATCAATATTGATGAAGTGTTTAAAGCTTTGAGTAAAGTATTAAAAGGAAAATAGAAGGTGAGAAAATGAAAGATGTTTTAGTTATCGGTGGATCATATTTTGTTGGACGAATATTCTCAATGGTTGCATTGCAGGAGGGTTGGCATCTGACACTGATAAACAGAGGAACGTACTCATTAAAGGAGCTAGGTGATGTCACTGAATTCTCCTGCGATCGCTATGATTATAATAAGCTTAAATCGCTGCCGCTAAAAGAAAAATATGATGCGGTTGTGGATTTCTGCGCATATGATCCTGGTGATATTGAGAATATGATTAAAACGCTGCCATGCCAATTTAATAAATATATTTACATAAGCACAGTAGATGTGTGCGAAAGCAGTTCTGATATAAGAGATGAGAACTCACCTCTCCAGTGGAGGGAGCCTACAGATGAGGTAAGCTTATATACCTATAACAAGATGCTTCTTGAAAAGGAAATTGCAAAAGCTGCAGAGTCATATGATTTCAAATACACCATATTGAGACCGGCAATGATTTATGGTCCTTA
>JAQXRN010000259.1 GCA_029218545.1 Bacillota bacterium
TTTTCATAAAAATACTTGAGTGATGCCAATGCTCTTGGAACTTCTTGTACTTCATCAAAAATTAACAGAGTATTATCAGGATTAATTTTGTGTCCCACATATAGTTCCAAACCCATAATTAATCTTTTTGTGTCCAAGTCGGAATCAAACAGTTCTGCCATTCTGGAATTAGAGTCAAAGTTAATATATACAGTGTCTGTGTAAGCCTGTTTCCCAAATTCTTTCATCAGCCAAGTCTTACCGACCTGTCTGGCTCCCTCAATTATGAGTGGCTTTCTCCGTTTATTCTCTTTCCATTTATATAATTTTTCAATTGCAATACGGTACATATGCGTGCCTCCATATTCTAATGTGAATATAGCATAACACGCTATTACAAAATTTACAACGAAATTATGTGCTTTTATTACATTTTTTACGACGAAAAACGATAAACAACAACAAAATTACAGATCCTTTGTCTCTTCGTAACGTTTTACTTTGCCAGTTGTGGTCTTAATCATAGGCTGATCTGTTACTACAAGCTTTGTAATATGCTTGTAGGTTGGCATTGTCCTGTTGATTTTTTCGATGTCCTTATTGATGATTTCTTCAACTTTTGATATTCCGCCTTTTTCCAGCACATCGGCCATCACATCCTGCTTATACACAATCTTTGCTCCGATAGCTACATCAAGAGGGTCATTCTCTTTTCTTGCAAATCCGTATACCATTACCTCTTCAACATATTCAAGGTTGCTTATAAGGACTTCAATCTCCTCAGGATAAACGTTCTTTCCGTTTTTCAGAACGATAACGTTTTTCTTACGACCGCAGATAAAGGCAAAACCGTCTTTTTCATATGCCAGGTCTCCGGTGTGCAGCCAGCCGTCGATTATTGTGTTTTCAGTATCTTCCTGATTTTCAAAATATCCATGCATAACGTTTGGACCTCTTGCAATCAGTTCACCTATGCCCTCTTCGTTAGGATTGTCTATTCTAAGCTCAACTCCCGGAATAGCCTTTCCTATGGAGCCGTTTTTCATTTCGTACATATTTTCAGCGCAAAGCACAGGAGCCGATTCCGTCATGCCAAAGCCCTGTACTGTGGTAATACCAAAGGAGTTAAAGCCTGCAAGGGCCTCAGGGTCAATAGCTGCCGCTCCGCTGATGATGAATCTGATATTCCCACCAAGCTGGTCAAGAACTTCCTTGAAAAGCTTTCGCCTTACATCTATACCAAACTTAAGCAAAATGCTAGAGAGCTTGATGCCAAAGGCAACCTTCTTCTCCTTGCCTTCCTTTTTTACAGTCTGCATAATCTTCTTGTAAATGGATTCAATGAGAAGGGGCACGCAGAAAAATACTGAAACCTTGTATTCAACCATGTTCTTCTGAAGGTACTTAAGGCCATCGCAGTATGCCGTAGTCACCCCGGCGGCCATCATTACGAACTGCCCTGTAGAGCCAAAGGTGTGATGATATGGAAGAAATGCCATATTAACGTCTCCCTCTCCAACATCTTCACAGGTCAGCAAGGATTCAATGTTGGACATAATGTTGTATTGGGTAAGCATTACAGCCTTTGCCTTTGAGGTTGTTCCTGATGTGAAAAGCAGGATGCTGACTGCCTTATCGTCTATCGGCAATGCTAAATAGTCATTATTCCCCTGATTCTGCAGCTCAGCGCCTTCTTCAATGAGCTGATTTAATGTAACGTATCCTTCAATATCGCTTAAACAGATGAAATCCCTGACGCCGGTGTTACCGCCTTCCTGTATGGATGCAATAAGCTTCTGATGCTCCTTGCCAAAGAAAACCACATCGGCATAGCTTCTGTTAAGGGAAGATTCTATTTCTTCAAGAGTTAAGCCCTTGTCAAGAGGCACGCATGTTCCAATTCCGCCTAAAGTCGCAAAGTAGGAAACCATCCAAGGGTAAGAGTTGTTACCGATGATAGCTACAGTCTTGCCTTTGAAGCCCTTTGCCAGCATAGATGTGCCGACAGCATTGACTTCCTTTTGCATCTGGGCAAATGATATATTCTTGTACGAAATCTCCTTGCCCTTCTTTTCTTTTAATATGAATGCGGGATGCTTAGTGTAGTTTTTTGCACAGAAATCCAGCATTTCCCTAAAGTTTTCGTGATGTTTTGCAGTCTTAAAAGGCGTTAGCTGCCCTATTTTTATCTGATTCAATGTTTTTCTCCTATGTTTTCTTCGATTTTTATAATTTTTAGAATTACTTTATCTAGTTTTCAAAACTATTATATTTCATATTTATAACCACGTCAATAGTTGACGATATGAAGATTTTGTGATATCTTAAGAATACTTTAGGAGAAAAGGAAATATAAAATGAAAAGAATTGAAGATTTCAGAGTTCCCAGATGGTCTGAGCTTCCTGATATTCCGCTGTATCTAGACCAAATTCTGATTTTGCTGGATGAATGGTTTGGAGATTATCTGAGCCCGGATGGCAAGAAATTCATGACAAAGAACATGGTAAACAACTATGTTAAGCTCAAATACATTCCTGCACCTGTCAACAAGAAATATGACAAGATTTCTGTTGCATCCCTAACAATTATTGCATTGCTTAAGAATTCATTTTCCATCGAAGAAATCAGCAATCTGATAGGCCTTGCGATGTATTTTGTTCCAAGCAACGAGGATGCTTACGATATGTTCTGTGAACTTATTGAACAGGCTGTCAGCTGTGCCTTTAACGGAAAATCAATGCCAAAGGCCTACAGCAGGAACGACCCAAGGCATATCTGCTGGAATGCATGCAACGCCTTCGCCTGCCAGCTGTATGTAAAATCCATTTATCTTTCAACTTTGACAGATAATAAACCCCTGATAACAGAATAAACCTGCCAAATCAAGGTTTTATAAAATTTCCTTGACCGGCAGGTTTTTTTTAATTAATTATTTAGATTCTGTGAACACTGCTAAAATAACTCTTTGAATTCCGAAAGGTCTACTTCCTCACCATTTTCTCTCTTTTCCAGGGCAGCCTTTACCCTGTCAAATACATCCTTTGTCATGGGATAGAACTTCATAATAACGGCTACCGCCACCATAGCAAGGCCGGGAATAACCACGAAGGAGTTTTCTACCCATGTAAGCGCAAGCTCAGTCTGCATCGCGGCTTCATTGTTAAAGCCGGCCATTTCAAGAATAATCCCCAGCATCTGAACTCCTGCCGCAATGGACAGGGATTCGGAAAGAGCCTGAAGGGATATTACTGCACCTGAATGCTTTTCACCTGAAATCAGTTCTTCGACTTCGCATACGTCATAAATCATAGAAGGCATCAGCTGCCAGTAGCAGGCATTTGCAATTGCGTAAAGGATGCACACAAAGATAAGCATCGGGAATGAATCCACACCGAAAAATCTTGTTACAATCATCAGTGCGCCGCATGTTCCTATTACCTGTGCAAATACAGTTTTCTTTTCAAACTTCGTTGCAAGCTTTGAAATGAAAGGTACCGTTGCAACGCTTGCCAGTGTAATCATAAGAAGCACGGCAGAAATAGTTGATTCGCCTAATCCCATATTGAACTTCATGAAGAATACACGGTCTGATGAGAAGGTAATGTTTGCAATGAGATAAGCCAGGCTTGCTCCTATAATTACAAGAATAGGTTTCAGCTTGATAATCTGCAGGTATTCCTTGAAAACACCTGCCATGGTCTTTACCATGGACTTTTGTTTTTTCTTCTTTGGAGGTTTAACGAAATTCTTTACATCGTCTTTTTTAATGGAAACTGCACTTGTAAACAGCGCAGCCGCCCCCAGGAAGCCCGCTATGAAGGCTGCAATCTGCCATGCCTGCTGAGTGGTTTTTCCTGCACTTATAAAATATTTTATGATGATTGGCGGAAGTACCATACCGACGCACATGCCAACCTGATTGAAAATATAAGCAAAAGATCTAAGTACAGTTCTGTCGTTGTAATCATCTGTTATTTCGGAGCCCCAGGTCAGATAAGGCACAAAAAAGGATGAAAAGCAGGTCCAGTAGCCTATTACCATTATAGTGTAGTATATAACCTTTACGGCCGGCGATGCATCGATTGTCGTAAACAGCATTGTTGTTATTACGATTACAGGAATAACAGCTGCCAGCATAAATGGTTTTCTCTTACCGAAGCGTGTAACGGCGTTGTCGGATTTGAAGCCTACCACAGGAGCACAGAGGGCCTCCCAGATTGAGCCTATGGCAGAAATGGTACCTGCAATGGCAGGACTTACCCCGGCAACAGTTGTCAGGAATAATAGCAGATATGTTCCAGCCAGCATATACATGGTGTTGTCACATACAGCACCTACTCCATAAGATAGCTTGTCTTTAAGGCTAAGTCTCATTGTTTCACCTCTCATTATTCTTTATTTTAACTTTATATAATATCAGCACAAGTGCCAACGCTGCAAACTCAGAAACACCCATGGAAAGCCACACACCTGTGGTTCCAAAGAGCAGGCTCATGATGACTAAAGAAATCGCTACAAAAATGCACCCTCTGCACAGGGAAACTGTAAGAGCCATGACGGGCTCCTCTAAAGCTGTAAAATAGCCATTAAGAGGCATCACTATGCCAAGAGGAAGGAAGCAGTAGGCGTACATTCTAAGAGCATTTATTCCTTCTGCAATCAGTTCTGTATCGTGCGAACTGCCCACAAAGGCACCGATAATCAGATTTGGAAGTCCCATGCAAAGGGCAAAGCTTATAAAGCCGATTGCCATTGAGAATTTTAGTGCTACGGATAAAATGTATCCGGTATGAGTTTTTAATGACTTTCCGTAATAGTAGCTTACCAGAGGCTGCGTTCCCTGGTTGACCCCCATCATTGTATTTAGGGTGAGCTGGGTAACGTAGGAAATTATGGTATAAATTACCACTCCGCCCTCGCCGGAAACCACCAGAAGCACATTGTTGAACAGGAATGTGATTATGGCAACACTGAATTCATTGATACAGTCGGCAATCCCAAGCTTTACTGTTCTCACTATCTCTTTTAGCTTCCATTTCACGGAAACAAATTTGAAATTTGATTTTGGGGAATTGAAATGTACAACATATACGATAAAGGTGGAAAGCTGCGCCGTCCCCGTTGCAAGGGCTGCACCCTTTACTCCCCACGGTATCAGGAATACAAATATATAG
>JAQXRN010000260.1 GCA_029218545.1 Bacillota bacterium
GATCTGTCACCAAATTCTCTCTTTGGTCCACGATCATTTCTTTCGCCACGCTGTGGTCTGTCGCCAAATTCTCTCTTTGGTCCACGATCGTTTCTTTCGCCGCGCTGTGGTCTATCCTGACGAGGCTGACGCTGTGGTCTGTCTCCACGATCATTTCTATCTCCACGATCATTTCTGTCTCCGCGGTCGTTTCTGTCACGGTGTGGTCTATCTGCCTTTTGTCTGTCTTCTTTCGCTTTTACATACTTAGGTGCTGCAGTATTTACTTCCACAACTTTTGTGACTTCATCCTTAGGAGCCTCTACCTTCGGAGCCTCTGCTTTTGTAACTTCAGCCTTTGGAGTCTCTGCCTTTGGTGCTTCTGCCTTTGGAGTCTCTGTCTTTGGCATCTCAGCCTTCGGAGCTTCTGCCTTTGGTGCTTCTGTCTTTATCTCTTCTGCTCCTCTCTGCGACACTTCTTTTGGTACGACAGGCTTTCCTGCCGGAACTCTGCTTCTTGCTTCTAAATCCTTATTTACAACAGGCTTACCGATAGGCGGTCTTGCTGTTACTGTCTTTTCCTGTACAGGCTGATGAGTCTTTGCCTTGCTCTGTGTTCTAATCTGGTCCTTTGCTACTGCCTTGACAGTTACTCTAGGCTGTTCGTCCTGATGAGCATCAGTCTTTTTGGGAGTAGCCTTAACTATTTTTGTTTCTTTTGATTTAATCTCTGTTGTCATAGGAACACCTCCTTTTAAGATTTTCTATGATCAATCTCTTTGGAAATGGCTGCCGCCAGGTTTTCATCTGTCACTCCGAATATCCCTGCCTCAACATTGCCTGTTCTATGTGACAGAACCTCTTTAGTTCCATACACGATGTAAGGAATATTATGCCTTACAGCAAGTGATACCATTTTTTTCATGGAGTTTTCCGCTAAGTCCTCTGCCAGAATAATAAGCTTTATTTTGCCTTTTCCTGCCATAAACATGCATGTGTTATACCCGTTTACAAGCATTCTTCCTCTGGCTGCCAATCCCATATAGTTTAATACTTTATCCTTCATTTTTATCGTTTAACGCTTTAAGCTCTGCTTCAACCTGTTCCAACTGCTGCTGAGTCACGGGCATATGAAGCGATCTTTCTAAAGCTTTTTTCTTATATGCTTTATTCAAACAGCTCTGACTTCCCTTGCAAAGATATGCCCCCCTGCCCTTTGCTCTTCCTGTAAGGTCAACGGACACGCTGCCTTCATATCCTGCAATTCTGATAAGCTGATTTTTTTCCTTTGATTCCATGCATCCTATGCATCTTCTCATAGGTATAGATTTTTCTTTCATTAGATTCCTCCGGCGGATTATTCTACTTCAATAAAATCTTCTTCTGCTGCATCTTCTTCATCAACAATTTCAACAAATGATGGTTCCTGAGACATTGCTTCATACTGAGAATGGCTCTTAATATCAATCTTCCATCCGCTTACCTTTGCAGCAAGTCTTACATTCTGACCTTCCTTACCGATTGCCAGTGAAAGCTGATAATCAGGAACTACTACAGTAGCTGTCTTTTCTGCTTCTTCACTGATGATTACATCTTCAACTTTTGCAGGGCTCAATACACTAGCAATAAGCTGCTTAGGATCTTCGCTCCAAGTGATGATATCAATCTTTTCTCCGTGAAGTTCATCAACGATTGCCTGAACTCTTGCACCTCTTGTGCCTACACATGCGCCAACAGGATCAACATCTTCAAATTCTGTGTAAACAGCAAGTTTAGTTCTTGAACCTGCTTCTCTTGCAATTCCCTTGATTTCTACTGTTCCATCTTCAATTTCAGGAACTTCTAATTCAAATAATCTCTTAACAAGTCCCGGATGTGATCTTGAAAGGAATACCTGAGGACCTTTTGTAGTCTTCTTTACATCCATGATGAATACCTTAAGACGGTCATTCATCTTATATGTTTCGCCCGGAACCTGTTCATTTGCAGCAAGGATGCCTTCTGCCCTTCCAAGGCTTACATAAATTGTGTCTCCAAATACTCTTTCAACTGTACCTGTTACAATTTCACCCTGTCTTGTGATATAGTCATCGAAAATCATTCCTCTTTCAGCTTCTCTGATTCTCTGAACTACAACCTGTTTTGCTGTCTGTGCAGCGATTCTGCCAAAGTCTCTTGGGGTAACCTGATATTCGATTATGTCTCCTGCTTCGTATCTGTAGTCTATTTCTCTAGCTTCTTCAACTGAAAGCTGAGTAGTTTCATCTTCAACCTCTTCAACTACATCCATTCTCATAAGAACAGCAATATCTCCTGTTTCTCGGTCGATATCCACTCTAACATTCTGAGAAGTGCCATAGTTTTTCTTATATGCTGATACTAAAGCTGATTCGATTGCTTCGATAAGCACGTCTTTTGAAATCTGGCGTTCTTTTTCAAGATCTTCGATTGCCTGAATAAATTCCTTGTTCATCTTTTTTTAACCTCCTCTAGAAAACTACGGCTAAGCAGGTTTTGGATACCTGCTCCGCAGGGAATTTCATTTCATTTTCATTTTCGTCTTTAATAACTATGCAATTATCTATTAAACCGACAAGTATTCCTTCGTGCATTTTTTTGCCTTCGAAAGCCTTGTACAGATTAACTTCTACTAAGTGACCCGCAAACTTTGCAAAGTCCTTTTCTTTATATAAAGTTCTGTCCATTCCCGGTGAAGATACTTCCAAGTAGTAGTTCTGGGTAATTGGATCAAGTTCATCAAGCTTTTCGCTTAAGAATCTGCTTACAAGCTCACAGTCATCTGTGCAGACATATTCATCTGCTGTCCCATTAAGCTTGTCAATGTAAACTCTTAAGAACCAGTCTTTACCTTCCTTGATAAACTCGCAGTGGTAAAGTTCTAAATTGTTCTGCTCCAGAAAATCCTTTGATATCTCCTGGATTATTTCACTGATTTTTTTCTTTGCCATTTTTTCTCCTAATTAAAATTGAAAGAGTGGGTTTTGCCCACTCTTTAGTCTTGCCGTTTAGAATTAAAATACATATATATGATAGCATATATGCCAAATATGTGCAAGGCTTTTTTTAGAAAAAGCTCAACTGATCTGTCTCAGGCATCCCCTTTAATACGCCTCTGGCTCTAAGGGCATCGATAGTGGATTTGTTTATCTTCGCACGTTTGGATATTTCTTCAACAGTGTCAAATGGTTTCTCCATATATGCCTCTGCCAGAGATTTTGCAGCAGTTTCTCCCATTCCATTTAAAGCCATAAAAGGCAGCAGAACCTTTCCGTCCACAACATCAAATTTGGTGGCATGAGAAATATCCAGTCTCATGTCCATAAATTCGTATCCTCTTGCATACATTTCATAGGCAACTTCAAGAACTATAGCCTCACTGCCTTCCTTTGCCGTTGCATCATGACCCTTCTGCTTAATCAGATCAATTTTTTCCAGGATAGCATCAGGACCCTTTAATATGGTCTCTGAATCAAAGTCTGCTACAACGCTGGTAAAATACGTTGCATAGAATTCCCTAGGATAATATACCTTATACCATGCCATTCTAAAGGACATCATAACGTAAGCCACCGCATGGGCTCTAGGGAACATGTATTGAATCTTGATACACGAATCTATGTACCAGTCAGGTACTCCATGGGATTTCATGACTTCAAGCTGAGATTCCTTTAGAGGTCTGTTCTTACGAACATCTTCCATTATCTGGAAAGATGTTTTATTTTCAATGCCCTTGAGCATCAGATAGTTCATTATGTCGTCACGGGTGGAAATAACTTCTCTCATGGTAGCTGTGCCATTTCTTATGTAATCCTGCGCATTGTTCAGCCACACATCAGTACCGTGTGAAAAGCCCGAAATGCGCACAAGGTCCGCAAACTTGTCAGGCTTTGTGTCATCCAGCATCTGTCTTACAAAGGCTGTTCCAAATTCCGGTATGGCATATGAACCATGTGTAAATCTGTAGTCAGGCATCTTAATATCAAGAGCTTCTATTCCATTAAAAATGCTGATGACCTTTCTGTCTGTCAGTGGTACATTCAGAGGATCTATGCCTGTCATATCCTGAAGCTGACGTATCATAGACGGCACATTATGTCCGAGAATGTCCAGCTTCAGCAGGTTTTCATCTATTTTATGATAGTCAAAATGTGTGGTAATTATGTCTGATTTTACATCATTTGCAGGATGCTGCACAGGACAGAATTCATATATTTCATGATCATCTGGAACTATGATAATTCCTCCCGGATGCTGACCTGTAGTTCTCTTTATGCCAGTGCAATGCTGAGTAAGTCTATCCTTTTCGTACTTGTTAATTGGAATTCCCTGTTCCTCATAGAACTTGCTTACATATCCATAGGCAGTCTTTTCAGCAACGGTGCCTACTGTACCTGCCTTGAATACATTCTTTTCACCAAATATTGTACCTACGTATTTATGAGCTATGGGCTGATATTCCCCTGCAAAGTTAAGGTCGATATCAGGCTCTTTGTCCCCGTCAAATCCCAGGAATGTGGCAAAAGGAATTGTAAACCCGTCACGATTAAGCTCTGCACCACAATTAGGACATTTTTTAGGCGGCATATCTATACCGCAGTCATATAGTTCCATATCTCCCCACTCAAGATATTTGCATTCGGGGCAGATATAGTGAGGATCTAGAGGATTTACCTCTGTTATTCCTGCCATTGTAGCTGCAAATGAGGAGCCTACGGAGCCTCTTGAACCAACCAGATACCCATCTTCAAGAGATTTCTTTACCAGCATCTGGGCAGAAACATACATGACAGCATATCCGTTATCAATAATGGAGTTCAGTTCTTTATCAAGTCTTGTGGCGATTTCTTCAGGCAAAGGATCCCCATAAATGCTATGAGCCTTTTCCATGCAGGTCTCTCTTAGAGTTTCCTCTGCACCTGCTATCTTTGGTGGGAATTTCCCCTTTGGAACGGGAAGAAGGTCACCTATCTGGTCTGCAATAAGATTAGTGTTTTCGATTACTACCTTTCTTGCCGTTTCTTCTCCCAGATAGGAAAATTCCTCCATCATCTCGTCTGTAGTTCGCAGGTACAGACCCTGGCCGTTTTCTGCATCTTTGTATCCCTGTCCTGCCATAATAATATTCCTATATATGGCTGATGTAGGGCTGTCATAATGTGCGTCAGTAGTGGCAACTACAGGCTTTCCTAATTCTTCGCCAAGCTTTACAATCTGTCTGTTAATATCCTTTAGTTCCTCTATTGTCAGCTGTCGTCTGTCAGGGTACTTTCCGCCCTCAGTTCTATCCTCAGTCAGGAACTTATTGTTAATTAATGGCTGAATCTCAAGGTAGTCATAAAAATTTGCTATCTTTACTATTTCTTCATGACTTTTTTGCTTGTAAAATGCCTGATATACTTCACCTGCTTCACATGCAGAACCGATGATTATACCTTCTCTGTGGGCCTGAATTACAGACTTTGGCAATCTAGGTCTCTTATAAAAATAATTCAGGTGGGAGTAAGAAACCAGCTTGTATATGTTCTTTAATCCCTCCTGGGTTGCTGCAAGGAGTATGATGTGATTTGTGTACGGTTTCTTATAGTCGATTTCACCATTTTCGTCTATTAAACCCTCGTCATCAAAGACATAGCCTTCCATACCGTATATTATCTTTATTTCCTTGCCCTTATCTCTTAGCTTTTTTGCAGCCTTTGCCGCGTCAGGGAAGGACTGAACTACCCCGTGATCAGTAATTGCAACAGCGGGCTGACCCCACGCAGCTGCAGTATTTACAATATCGGCAGCCTCATTGAGCCCGTCCATGGAACTCATCTTTGTATGGGCATGAAGCTCAACACGCTTTCCGTCTGGCCATGTGTCCATTCTTTCTGGTGTGTCGTCGAGCTTCTGAATATCCTTTATCATTATAGTGTTCATGTTTTCAAAGGTATCCCACTGAACCTCACCGCGTATTTTTATCTGATCTCCCGCTTTCAGCAATTCTTTGATTTCATCGTGCTTGGACTCAGAAATAAAGGCCTTAGTGCAAATTGTCGTTGTATTGTCCGTCAAAAGTATGGTCATAAGATAATTGCCGCTCTTAATAAGCTTGAATTCCATCTTAAAAATGCTGCCGCTTACGATGATTGTTCCCATAGAAGGCTCTATATCTCTAAGGGAAGCGTTGGAAGTTCCTTCAAAATTGTGCCCCATTATTCGGTTTCCTTCTGCCGGGAGCTCTTTTTCTCTTTTTCTCGCTGAACCTCCGCCTTTCTGCCAGCCTCCCTGATTTTTATTCCAACCTGTATTATCAGTTTCTTTTTTAGCTGTAGTCATGGATGCCCTCTGCTTCATTTCTTTTTTATGAAGTTCCATGCACTGTTTTATATCTTCCGCTTCACTTTCATTTAATGCCTTCTTTTCTATGGCATATTTTTCTTCATTGTTTATGAATTCAACAACTGCGTCAATTCCAAAATTCTGGCGAAGCATATTCTCACAGGTTCTTTTGCCTCTGTTAAGCAGGTTGACGAAAAAATCTCCCATTACAAAGATTGTGAGTTTGCGCCCATCCCAAATATAATTATCAAGTGAAATGGTACTAGAAACTCCTCCAAAGCTTCCTGTAACGCTTTCAACCATATGTGGTAAAAACAGATATATGATATCTTCTTCTTTTAGAATTACATCTTCATAAGAAAAATTAAGCTCAACGCTGTTTAACTTATGATCCAGCTTTTTGCCTATTTTATCGGCGATTTCGCGGCATGCCTTTATTGGCATAACAAAATTAAGGGTAATATCAACAGATAAAACCCTTTTTTCTCTTTTAATAGAAGCTCTGTTCAATGTGTACTTCAGAGACTCCTTTTCCACATTGCCTATAGTATATTTACTTAATGTCTCTTCTATGATTTCTCTCATCTTGGCTGAATCTTACTCCTACAATAATTTTCAACTGTTGTTACGAATTCATCTGCAAGATTTGCTTCATCTACAGTCTTTAAAATCTCTCCTTTGGCAAATATCAAGCCTCTTCCGTCTCCGCCTGCAACTCCAAAGTCAGCTTCTCTTGCTTCTCCCGGACCATTTACCGCACAGCCCATTACAGCCACGGTTATTCCGCCTCGTCCTGCCTCCTCAAGTTCTCTTTCTAAAGGCTTCAGCTTTTCTTCAACTTCTTCTGCCAGTCCCTGAAGATTTATCTTTGTTCTTCCGCAGGTCGGGCATGACACGAAGTTGATACCTGAACTGCGCAGTCCTACGCTCTTCAGAATTTCAATGGCAAACTTCACTTCTTCTGCAGGGTCTGCCGTCAGAGATACTCTCATGGTATCTCCGATTCCTTCGAGGAGAAGCGCTCCAAGTCCAACAGCTGACTTAAGTTTTCCTCTTTCTAAAGTCCCTGCCTCAGTTATCCCAATATGTATAGGGACATCTGTCATCTTTGTTAAAATCTTGTGTGCATCGTAATTCATAGTCACATCCGATGATTTTATAGATACCACAAGATTGCCATAATCCATATCTTCAATATATTGAAGATTTCTTACGGCACTTTCCGCAAGTCCCTGCGCTGTTACGCTGCCGTACTTCTCGAGAATATCCTTTTCAAGAGAGCCTGAATTTACACCCACTCTTATTGGAATATTTCTCTCCTTGGCTGCATCGACAACAGCCTTAACTCTGTCTAGGGAACCTATATTCCCTGGATTTATTCTTATTTTATCTGCCCCGTTTTTGATAGCTAATAGGGCAAGTCTGTAGTCAAAATGAATATCTGCAACAATAGGTACATCAACCTTCTTTTTTACTCTCCCAAGCACTTCAGCAGCTTCTGCATCAGGAACGGCAATTCTTACAATCTGACAGCCTGCATCTTTAAGCTTGGCAATCTGATTCAGCAGAGCCCTTTCATCTCTTGAATCCACGTTGGTCATGGATTGTACAGATACCGGCGCCCCTCCTCCAATATAGAGGTCACCACACCTTACCTGTCTTCTTATCATAGGTGTCATAGCATTATCTCCTATCCGAATATTCTTGTTACATCGTTAAAAGTTACATATACCATCAGCCCTAAAAGCAGGAGAATACCTGCAAAATGAATAGAACCCTCTATTCGCTCGCTAATTGGTTTGCCCGTTATCATGGAAATGATTACGAATATTATTCTTCCACCATCAAGTGCAGGCAAAGGCAACAGGTTCACTATTGCCAGATTCATACAAATCATTGAGGTTAAGAACCCATAGTACCACAGTCCATACCTGCTGGTTTCATTAACCATCTGAACCATTCCCACAGGACCACTCAGCTGGTCTGCTCCTACATTGCCTTTAAAAATATCTGCAACAGCCTGAAACATTGAAAGAGTCATTCTTCCTGTAGCCTTTGTTCCCTCAACTATAGCCTTAAATGGGCTATGGCTTATCCTGCACGTTATGCCTATTACAAGTCTTCCGTCATCTGCCTTTTCAGGTGTAATATCCAAGTTCTTTTTTTGTCCCTCACGTTCAACAATTACGGAAATCTCTTTGCCTGCTTCATCACCTATGGCAGCTGAAATTTCACTCCAGTCATCAATTTGTGTGCCTGAAATGGAATAAATTGCATCTCCCGGCTCAACCCCTGCCAAAGCAGCCGGTGAATCCGGTGCAACTGTATCTATTGTGGTCGTGGTAAAGCCTATGGCACCTACCACAATAATCATAATCAGAGCTGCACAAATCACATTCATAAAGGAACCTGCCACAAGAATTACGATTTTTTGCCAAGGTTTTTTACAGGCAAAAGACCTTTCTGATGGCTCTTTTTTTTCTTCAGTTTCATCCTCTCCATCTTCGCCTTCCATAGCACAAAACCCACCGACAGGAAACAGCCTTATGCTGTAAAGGGTTTCTGGCCCCTGCCTTTTCCATATTGTAGGTCCCATGCCAAAGGCAAACTCGTTTACCCTGACTCCCATTCGCTTAGCCGCAATAAAGTGACCAAGCTCGTGCGGAAAAATCATTACACAAAATAATATAAGTGCTAATATTAATGTTTTCATAAATCCCCCTGTTTTAGGAAGCGCCACCACACAATCTCAATGTGGCTTCTCTTGCCAATCTGTCCGCTTCCAAAATCCCTTCTAAATCTAAATTATATGCCGGTTTGTGAGCATCAAGAATCCTTTCCAGGTTATTCTGGATGTCTATAAAACGAATTTTCTTATTTAAAAACAAGTCGACTAATACTTCATTAGCTGCATTCATTACTACAGGATAGGTTCCTCCCGCTTCAGATGAATCATAGGCTATTTTAATGCATCTGAAAACTTCAGGATTAGGCTTGTGGAATGTGAGATTTGCTGCTTTTCCGAAAAAGTCAACTCCCTCCCTCGGATTAAATGTCCTTTCAGGATAGGACATTGCAAAGCTTATTGGAATTCTCATATCGGGAACTCCCATCTGACCGATAACCGATTTATCCTCAAATTCCACAGCTGAATGAAGGATGCTTTGCGGATGCACCAGAATTTCGATTTTTCTTACATCTATATCGAATAACCATTTCGCTTCAATTACCTCAAGTCCCTTATTCATCATTGTAGCAGAGTCTATGGTAATTTTTTGTCCCATACTCCAGTTAGGGTGCTTTAGAGCCTGTTCCAAGGTGACATTTTCCAGCTGATCAAGGGTGAAACCTCTGAAAGGACCTCCTGAAGCTGTAAGCAAAATCCTGTTGATTTTTCTGCCCTCATTTCCCTCAAGAGACTGAAAAATAGCGCTGTGTTCGCTGTCTACAGGAAGCATTCTGACTCCGTGTTCTTTAACGGCAGACATGATTACTTCGCCACCTGCAACAAGAGTCTCCTTGTTTGCAAGAGCAATGTCTCTTCCACTCTTTATTGCATGATAAGTAGGCTCAAGACCCCTCATTCCCATAAGACCGTTTACAACCATGTCACAATCTGCCTTTGCAGCTTCAATGAGACCATCTCTTCCCCAGAAGAACTGAACGCTCTTAAATTGCTTCTGAAGCTCTGCAGCATCCTCCTGCCTTGCAGTAACCGCCATTTTAGGCTTGAATTCCTCAATCTGCTCTGCCAAAAGACGGGCGTTGCTTCCGCATGTGATAGCCTCTACTTCATATTTTTCTCTGTTTTCTCTAACAATATCCAAGCACTGTGTCCCAATTGAACCTGTGCTTCCTAATAATGAAATCTTCTTCATCTTTTACACCTGATTAGAACATTAAATTTTCAATTACAGCATAAAGCACCGCAACATAATAAACCATCGGTCCTGTAAACAGAACACTGTCAAATCTGTCAAGGATTCCGCCGTGTCCGGGAATAAGATTGCCATAGTCTTTGATTCCCATCTGGCGTTTGAATGCGGAGGCACTTAAATCGCCAAGCTGAGCAACTATACTTCCGAAGAAGCCTATCGCCAGGCACATTCCAAAGGACTCAGGGATAATAAAATATCCGAACAGTCCGCAGAGAATTACGCTTCCTAAAACTCCGCCCACAGCACCTTCGATGCTCTTCTTTGGACTCAAGTTCTTGCAGAGTTTATGCTTACCCAATGCCATGCCTGTGAAATAAGCCATTATATCTGTACCGAAGGCACTGATAAATACCAGCCATATAATAGCTCCAAAGCCGCTCTTATCGATAAGTACGATATGGAAAGGTAAAAAACCTGTATACATGATTCCAAGAAGCGTAGAAGTCATATCCTCCAGCTTTCTTTCGTTGACCTTAAATCCATATACCATTGAACACACTACAGCAAGAAATATCCAAAGCGGAATAAGCACCGATGTTACAACTGTAATTTTTGCAAAAGCTGTTACAAACAAAGCCACGATTGCTGTATATCCAAGTGCATAGCATGGCTTTGCACCTGATGCCTCAAAGCCTTTATAGAACTCTTTGCATCCTATAATTGCAACAAGCAGAGCAGCCGCCCAAATAAACCATCCTCCCAGATATACCAGTATCAGCAATGGTGCCATTAAAAGGCCTGATAGTATTCTCGTCTTCATTTATTTTTTCTCCCCTATTATCATATTTCTTATCTTCCGCCAAATCTGCGATGACGTTTTGTATATTCTTCAATAATGCTCTCAAACTCATCAGGAGTAAAGTCCGGCCACAGAGAATCTGTGAATGCAAGCTCGCTGTATGCACACTGCCACAGTAAAAAGTTTGAAAGTCTTTCTTCGCCGCTTGTTCTTATTATTAAGTCGGGATCCGGTATGCTGCCGTTTTCTTCTCCTGTATACAGGTACTTTGACATCATATCCTCGTCAATATCCTCAATTTCTATTTTGTCATTCTTAACAAGGTCTGCAATTTTCTTGACAGCGCGGATGATTTCTAATCTGCTTCCATAATTTAAAGCTATATTAAACTGCAGACCATCGTTATTCTTGGTAGTTTCAAGAGCCTTGTCTATGCTGTTTACGGCAGCCTTAGGAATTTTTGAGTAATCACCAAGTATTTTAACTCTTACATTGTTTTCATTGAGTTCATTAAGCTCGCTTGCAACGTATTTAACAAGCAGGCTGAAAATGCCTCCAACTTCCTCTGCAGAACGTTTCCAGTTTTCTGTTGAAAAGGCATATACCGTCAAATATTTAATTCCCAGTATATCTGCCCTTTTTATTATTTCCTTCATTGCAAGCATGCCTGCATTATGTCCTGAAATTCTGTTAACCTTATTTAATGTAGCCCAGCGTCCGTTTCCGTCCATAATTACTGCAACATGCTTTGGCATTAATTCTTTATCTATCATAAATTCACCTATAAGCAGTGTGGCTGCCCAAAAAGCAGCCACACCCGTTAAGTATTATTAAACTTCTAAAATTTCTTTATCCTTTGCAGCTACGATATCGTCAATTTCCTTGATTGTCTTATCTGTAGTTTTCTGAATCTGATCAAGAGCCTTCTTTAAATCATCTTCAGTGATTTCGTGAGCCTTTTCCAACTTCTTTAATTCATCGTTAGCTTCACGTCTTAAATTTCTTACTGCAACCTTAGCATCTTCACCCATCTTCTTTACTGTCTTTGTAAGCTCTTTTCTTCTTTCTTCAGTAAC
>JAQXRN010000261.1 GCA_029218545.1 Bacillota bacterium
ACCAATTATTGATAAAGAAATTGAAGAGTATTTGGCAAATAAGGAATTAAATTTACGGGCAACTACTGATTATGAATCTGCTGTTACAGGAGCAGATTATGTAATCATATCTACTCCGACCAACTATGATTCCAAGAAGAATTTTTTTGATACCAGTTCTGTAGAAAAGGCTATTGAGCAGATATTGAAATATAACGCAAATGCTGTCATGGTAATTAAGTCTACGATTCCCGTGGGTTATGTGATGAATATCCGTCAAAAATTTGGTGTAGATAATATCATCTTTTCACCTGAATTTTTGCGTGAAGGGAAAGCATTATATGATAATTTATATCCCTCCAGAATTATTGTGGGAGAGAAGTCTGAACGTGCAGAACGATTTGCAGAACTTTTGAAGGAGGGGGCTATCAAGAAGGATATGCCGATTCTTTTTACTAATCCAACAGAGGCAGAAGCAGTGAAATTGTTTGCTAATACATATCTTGCACTTCGCGTTGCATATTTTAATGAATTGGATTCCTATGCGGAGTTGAAAGGTTTGGATAGTCGACAGATTATTGAAGGGGTATGTCTTGATCCTCGAATTGGTAACCATTATAATAATCCTTCTTTTGGATACGGTGGCTATTGTCTGCCTAAGGATACGAAGCAGTTATTGGCAAATTATGCAGAAGTACCTCAGAATATTATGACAGCTATTGTGGATGCCAATCGAACCAGAAAGGACCATATTGCTGAGATGATTTTGGAACGTAATCCCAAGTGTGTAGGTATATATCGTCTGACTATGAAGACCAATTCTGATAATTTTAGACAGTCTGCAGTTCAAGGTGTAATGAAGAGAATCAAAGCAAAGGGAATTGAAATTGTACTTTTTGAGCCGGCATTGAAGGAAGATAGTTTTTTCGGTTCTAGAGTTATTCGTGATTTGGAAGAGTTTAAGAATGTTGCAGATGTGATTGTTGTAAACCGTGTGACATCTGATTTAGAGGATGTAATGAATAAGGTTTATACAAGAGATATCTATTGTAGAGATTAATCTGAGGTCAGAGAATGGAAAACTGTGAAAAAGATTTGGTGTCAATAATTGTTCCCGTTTATCAGGTGGAAAAATATATAGAACGATGCATCGAATCATTAAGGATGCAAAGTTATGATAATTTGGAAATCATTGTTGTAGATGATGGTTCAAAGGATGCATGTCCTCAAATGTGTGACAGATGGGCCATGGAAGATAGTCGTATCAAGGTGATTCATCAGGAAAATCAAGGAATATCCGCCGCGAGAAATAAGGGTTTGTCTATTTGCTCTGGTTCGTATGTAATGCTTGTGGATAGTGATGATTTTGTGGAGCGTGAATACGTTGAGTTGCTCTATAAAGCAATTACCTCACAATCAGCAGATATGTCAGTTGGTGCTTTACGTTATGTAAATGAATCAGGACAGGAAAGTGAAAAGATGAAGGCATATCGCATGACTCAGACAATCTGTATGAGTGGGCTTGATGCAATGCTGGGATTGGAAAATCAGCATAGTAAGTTATTGTATGAGATAGTTTGGAATAAAATGTTTAGAAGAGAATTATTTTGCGAAGTGGCTTTTCCGGTTGGGAAAATCAGTGAAGATGTCTATGTTTTACCGAAACTTTATGCAAAATGCGAAAAAATTGTATATATTCCGGATATTTTATACAACTATGTTATGAGAGAAGGTAGTATTACCAATTCAAAAAGGGAATTTCTGATTAGGTGTCAGATTGAATGCATGGAAGCCCGTGAAGAAATGTATAAGCAAATTGCTTGTAAGGAATTGTTTCTTATGCAGCAGATTCATTTATATGAAATGTATCGAGAAAACGGAATGCTGGATAAGCATCGCAAAGAGCGCATACGATGTAATATAAAGAAAGCATATCGCGAATTTCAGTATCAAACACAAGTTTCTGTTATTAGAAAAGCAAAGTTTTTTTTAGCGAGAGTGAATTTGGATTTATATTGTTTCTTAGTACGTTTGGTAGTATCTGCCGGCAAAAAATAGGAATGTGATAACTGTAAATATTTCCTCATAATGATTAAGAAGCATGTTGATATTTAGATGTAAAAGGAGAACACAAATAATGGAAATGAATAGTAATATCGTAATGAAGAAAAAACTAAATGTAACAGATTTGGCAGGCGAAAAGGTAATGATTGATTTTGAAACAGGAAAGTATTTTTTAGTCAAAGGAGTTGGCAATGATATCTGGGATATGCTACAAAAAGAGACAACACCAGCTGAAATTATTGACAACCTACTGAAAGAATATGATGTTACTCCGCAAGAATGTGAAAAATCAGTTATGGACTTTTTGAATAAACTGAATGAACAGAACTTTTTAGGATAGTATCAAGAAAGTAATATCTGGTAGAGATTAGTATGTAAGGACAGCAGGCGTGGATATTGTTTATCTGGGTTTAGTATGCAGTCTTACAAAAGAGTTTTGCATTTGAAGGTGATAATATGTACTATTATGTATTATTTGAATATGTAGTTGAATCGGATATGGAATTTCCACAGCTTGTGAAAACAGAAGAGAGACTTGCTGATATCAGGATTAAAAAAGGAGACATACCAGATGAGATATATAGTAAAGAACAGAATATAGGGTATAGGTTTGGGGAGAAGAGCAGTTGGCTGGTCAATAGAGTTTGTTATCTGTATGTAGAAAATGGGGATTGCATTATTTACAAAGCTAAAGAAGGTGTTTCTGTTAACAGGCTGCGTAATTGTATTATGGGTTTAGGAATGTCCATGCTTGGTTTACAGAGAGGGATTATTGCCATGCATTGTTCTGTGGTTGCCTCAGACAGCGGAGCGATACTGATTTCGGGAGAGAGTGGTACAGGTAAGTCAACCTTGACCAATACTCTTCTTGAAAACGGCTGTAAATTCATGGCCGATGATATGGCATATGTGGAAACCAAGGATAGGG
>JAQXRN010000262.1 GCA_029218545.1 Bacillota bacterium
TGAAATGGGTTTGCACAGTATGTGGTTATGTACATGAAGGTCCTGAAGCTCCAGAAGCTTGTCCAATCTGCAAGGTTCCTGCAGAAAAGTTCATGAAGCAGGGCGGAGAAATCGAATGGGCTGATCAGCACGTTGTAGGAGTTGCTAAGGGCGTTGATGAAGAAATCATCAAGGAACTTAGAGCGAACTTTGAAGGCGAATGCTCAGAAGTAGGCATGTACTTAGCAATGGCTAGAGTTGCCCACAGAGAAGGCTATCCTGAAATCGGATTATATTGGGAAAAGGCTGCTTGGGAAGAAGCAGAACATGCAGCAAAATTTGCTGAATTATTAGGTGAAGTTGTAACTGACTCCACAAAGAAGAACTTAGAAATGAGAGTAGAAGCTGAAGCTGGTGCTTGCGCAGGTAAGAAGGCTCTTGCTACAATGGCTAAGCAGCAGAACTTAGACGCTATCCATGACACAGTTCATGAAATGGCTAAGGACGAAGCTAGACACGGCGCTGCATTTGCAGGTCTGTTAAAGAGATATTTCGGCTAATATCGGATCTATTATACCAGTATTATTAAAGAGGGTGGAACAATGATTCTCACCCTCTTTTTGCGTGTTTTAAATATATTGAATTTCAGTTTAGATTCCGATTCAGAATGTCAATCTCATCTTATGCCATACAACTCCGCCGTGGGTTGAGTCTGAAATGCCTTCATCCACGAAACCGAATTTAGCATAGTAATGAACAAGGTGGTCCTTGCATGTAAGTACAAGACCCAGCTTTCCTGCAGCCTTTGTGTCTGATATAACCTGCTTCAGTACTCTTTCTGCACAGCCCTGTTTTCTGTATTCAGGGATTGTATCAACTCCGAAAATCATCTGCCACTTGCCGTCAGCCTTATGCATGCTGGCATCATCATACATTTCATCGCAAAGATCAGGCAAATCTGTTGCCATACCGTTTACGAAGCCAACCATCTTATCCCCGTCAAAGAGTACCCAGAAGTAATCAGGGAATACCGTCAGTCTCTTTCTGATTGACTCGAGAGATGCCGCCTCTGCAGGAGGGAAGCACTCTGCCTCTACCGCTGCAATAGCTTCTAAATCATTTAATGTCGCTTTTCTAATTTCCATCGATGTCTCCTCCTAAATATTTAAAATTGCTTTTTTAAGCTCATTTATATCTGTAATCTGATTTACCTTGCCGCGAAATGCTGCGGCGCCGTGAACGCCCTTAAGATACCATCCTACGTGTTTCCTCATTTCACGAACGGCTGCATATTCGCCCTTCAGGTCGCAAAGATCATTAAGATGCCTTAACATCATATGCTTTTTATCTTCCTTGGTCGGTGGAGGAGGTAGTTCTTCACCCTTCCAAGCCGCTATAACCTCTCTGAATATCCAAGGATTCCCGAGAGTGCCTCGTCCTATCATTACAAAATCACATCCTGTCTGATCCATCATGGCAAGGGCTGATTCTGCATCTACTACGTCTCCGTTGCCAACTACCGGGATATCTACAGCTCGTTTTACGGCTGCAATGTGGCTCCAGTCAGCCTTTCCGGTGTAGAACTGCTCACGAGTTCGACCGTGGACTGTTATGGCAGAAGCTCCTGCAGCGGATATTGCGTGCGCTACTTCAACTGCATTTATTGAGTTTTCATCCCACCCTATCCGTATTTTTACCGTAACAGGTTTAGAAGTGTTCTTTACGGTTGCTGATACTACATCATATATTAAATCCGGATTTTTTAGAAGGGCAGAACCCTCACCGTTTTTTACTATTTTCGGCACCGGGCATCCCATATTGATATCTATAAGCGCTCCGGGAAGCTTTTCCAGTTCCCTTGCAGTAAATGCCATTACTTCAGGCTCATGTCCAAATATCTGAAAACCCACAGGACGCTCTTCTTCATATGTATGGAGCAGCTTTCCTGTATTTTTATCACCGTACCATAGGCCCTTTCCGCTTACCATCTCGCTGAAAACAAGTGCCGCTCCCTGCTCCTTACAGAGTCTTCTTGTGGGAGCATCGGTTATGCCTGCCAGCGGGGCAAGAAAAAAGGGGTTATCCAGTGTTAGATCAGCTATTCGCAATTCCTTCATGGTCTCCCCTTTCATTTATTTATTTTAATGCTGTTTCAACTCTCTGAAGTGCCAGAGCTATTGTAAGTCCTGGAATTACACGATTACCTGTAATTTCGGCACCGAGAATCTCGTTGATTTTTTTAAGTCTGTACTGAACTGTATTGGTATGAATGCCCATAAATTCAGCTGTTTTACCGCTGTTTAGCCCTGCATCCAGAACAAAGGTTTCAAGAGTTTCAAGAAGCTGTCTGGACTTGTTGTCCCCTTCCTTACGGAAGTTTGTCAGCAGGTCGGTGTAATTCTTCTTAAGATATCCACCCTGATTCTGAAGGTTAACACAGCTTGCAACAAGAGCCATCTCATATTTTGTGAACACTCTCTTGTATGGGAATATATATCCGGCAAAGGCCCATGTTTCATTGATCATTCTGAAACCGTCCCCAGCACCTTCTATTCCGTCAAAGCCTGTAACATGATATATTCTCACATTTTTCTTTTCTTTAAGTTCATCAAAGAGCTTAATGCAGACGGCCTTTTCATCACCGTTTTCTTCGCTTTCATGCACAGTTCCTTTTATTACAACACCATATACGTCATTATCTTCATTAATTTTTAGTACTTTTAGAAGCCCTTTCTCTTCATACTGGTCGATTACAGCCTCACAGCTTGCATCGTTGATGCCCCTGCCATAGAATACAGAAAGTATGTCTTCTGACTTGAGCTCAATCTCATCTCTAAGAGAATACGCAAGGCTCTTGTTATCTCTAACCAGTGACTTGACGAATTCACTTTTAGCATCCCTTTCAGGCGTGAACTTCCACATACCCATTGCAAGCTCAATGATTTCAGCAAGCTTAGTTATTTCTCCTGAGGAATAGCTGTCTTCATTATCAACGATAATCAGATAATATTTTTCACCTGCAATACCTACAGAACCCCAGTAGGTCTGTACTCCGTCGATTTCAACCAGACTGTATACATGACCCAGGTTCATGGCAGTTTCTCTACCGCGTCTTATTGCCGCATCTATGGTGGTTGTCTTTCTTGTCTCAATGACAAAGACAGGATTGAGTTCTTCGCTCAGCAGTACAACCTGAAAAGCATTGTTTAATGCAGCTTCCTTTAACGCCTGCTGAAAACTTGTATATTTTTCGAAGTTAAGCAGGTGGAAAATGGTGTTGTTGATTAATGCATTGTTAAAGTTGTTTCCGTATAGAACTTTTTCCATAATTTCCTCTATAATTGAGGCATAGGAAACTTCCACAGTCTCAGGCAGGAGAATAAAAGGGATTCCTGCTTCTTCAGCGGTTGCGATTAGCTCATTATAGTTATGGCTCTCACCCTTAGTATCTCTCTGAAGGAAAATGATTCCCGCAATTCCCTGCATTGCCAGCTCACGGATGGTTCTGCACTGGGAATTTACATCATCCTTCATTGCAGAAAATGTTGTAAGAACCAGTTCTTCCTTCTTCCCATTGCAGATTACCGCTTCATTGGCATTGGAAGCATCCATGACGGATACGCTTCTGACACGATTATTTAAGTTTCTTTCTCCTGCAACTACAATGCTCTGGTTAAACGTCTGCATCTGTAGACAGTCTTTAACAGTCACTTTCATCTTTTTCTACTTTCTCATCTAACTCTGTATTATCCACGTTTTCTTCTTTCGGTTCAGCTTCATGCTCAACTACTGGCTCAGAATCTTCAGCCTCCGGTTCAACTACCGGCTCAGAATCCTCAGCCTCGGGCTCAGCTTCTGCATCAGCAAGATAGTCAGTGTCAAACTGAGCAAGTTTTTCTTCCTCTTCCTTGCGCAGTCTCTCTGATTCAGCAGCTTCCTCCTGGTCTCTTGCCTTCTTTGCCTCATCTTCGGCCTTAACCTTTTCAGAAAGTCCTTCAGCAGTATATTCTCCTGTAAACAGACCTTCGAACTGTTCTCCGTCAATAGTTTCCACAAGAAGAAGTGCTTCCGCAACTCTTGTAAGGATATCCATGTTGCCCTTGAGGAGTCTTTCTGCCTCTGCATAAGCTTCATCTATCAGGTTCTTAACTTCTTCATCTATTTCACGAGCCACGGCTTCAGAGTAATTCTTGTGGGCTGTAAAATCGTTTCCTAAGAACACTTCTTCTGAGCTTGAATAGTTTACAGGACCCAACTTGTTGCTGAAGCCATATTTTGTAACCATTTCACGTGCAATGTCGGTTGCTCTCATGATATCGTTGCTTGCGCCTGTACTGATATCATCTAAAGTCAGAGCCTCTGCAACTCTGCCGCCCAGAAGGTGAACAATCGCATTCTTCATGCTGTTTCTTGTTTCATAGCTCTTATCTTCCTTAGGAAGTGTCATTGTAAATCCGCCGGCTCTTCCTCTTGGAATAATTGTTACCTGATGAACAGGGTCACTGTCAGGAATCAGTCTTGCAACAACTGCATGGCCTGCTTCGTGATATGCTGTAAGCTTTCTTTCCTTAGGGCTGACAACTCTGCTCTTCTTTTCAGGACCTGCAATAACCTTTGTAATTGCTTCTTCGATTTCTTCCATTCTGATGAAACGTCCGTTTCTTCTTGCGGTAATCAGTGAAGCTTCGTTAAGCAGGTTTTCAATATCTGCAGGAGTGAACCCCGGTGTTCTTCTAGCTAATACATCCGGTGTAACATCGTCTGCAAGAGGCTTGTTCTTACTGTGAATTTTGAATATTTCTTCTCTTCCCTTGACATCAGGTACACCGATAACAATCTGTCTATCAAATCTACCCGGTCTTAATAAGGCAGGGTCTAAAATGTCAGGTCTGTTTGTAGCTGCCAGGATGATGATGCCTGAGTTTTCAGCGAAACCATCCATTTCTACAAGTAACTGGTTAAGAGTCTGCTCTCTTTCGTCATGACCGCCACCGATTCCTGCGCCTCTCTTACGACCTACGGCATCGATTTCGTCGATAAATACGATACAAGGTGCATTCTTTTTAGCCTGGTCAAACAGGTCTCTAACACGGGAAGCACCTACACCGACGAACATTTCAACGAAGTCGGAACCACTGATTGTAAAGAAAGGTACGCCTGCTTCACCTGCAGCAGCCTTTGAAATGTAAGTCTTACCTGTTCCCGGAGGACCCACCAGAAGGATTCCCTTAGGAATTCTTGCACCTAAATCGTTATATTTCTTAGGGTATTTGAGGAAGTCTACGACCTCTTCAAGTTCCTGTTTTTCTTCATCTAATCCGGCTACGTCGGCAAAGGTAACCTTCTTTTCTCCCCCTTTGACCATCTTGGCACGAGATTTACCAAACTGGAAGGCTTTGCCGTTGCCACCCTGATTCATCATAAAATAAATCAGGAAGATTATAGCTGCCGCCGCAAACAATGTCGGAAGCAGATTCAATATGAAGGAGCCCGTGTTGTTAGGTGCATCGCTTTCATATACAAGCTTACCTTCCTGAACCTGCGGGAATAAATACTCCTCATTTATTATTGATAGTTCAACCACAGAGTTTACATATGCATATACGACTTTCTGGTCGCTGAGTTTGCCTGTAAGTTTTGTCTCTGTAACATTGATTTCCTTTATTTTTTCGTCTTGCAGGTACTGAACGAACTTTGACAGCGGTACTTCTTTAACCTCTACCTGCTGTCCGCCCAGCCCCTTATATGCTGAAGCTACTCCCAGTACGATAACAAACAGGAGCACATATACAATTATGTTTTTTGCGAATCGTTTCACAGCTTTCCCCTTTCACTTTTTTTGTTTAATTCTACAAATATCCGATATATTTTATCATATGAATCACAAATTTTCAAGGATTATTATAGGTTCTGATGAGTTTCCTGATACTGCATATCGGGAAGAAAATCTTCCTTTCAGGCGCATGTTTTCCTGGCTGAATGCCTCTGACGGAAGCACCCACAGAACTTCACTTCCTTTTGCAAGCACAAGCAACTTATCCCTGTAATGTTTAGGAACCTTCTGGTCTACAAAGAAATCCTGAAGCTTTTTAGAACCATTTTTCAGAGCAATTCTGTCGCCCTGCTTTCTGGTTCTTATCATCAGTTCAGATTTTGATACTCCCTGAAAAGCACCGTAAACTTTATTCCTATTTATATCCTTGTATTCTACATATTCTTCACAGGTAAGAACCCTTATATTCCATCCCTTAAGGCTTAAGGTCCTGTCCTTTTTTTCAAAGACAAGTGTGTCATATTCCTTTCTGGCAATATAGCCCTCAGATAAATCGCACATAGCCGATGGACTATCCGAGGTCAACACTGCATCGACAGCTTCACCTTGAGCATATGTCAAATTCTGATTCAAGCCTATTTTGTTCAGAGAGTGAGTATACACTCTGAATCTGATTGATTGGTGAAGTTCTGATAAAATTTTACACTTTAAGTTCTGATAGTCATCTCCGTAAGAGTCCAAAGCCTCATGGTACATTGAAACAGCCTGCTCTTTGAGGTATTCTCTGTCTGCTGCAGCTATTCTGCCCAGTCTGTTGACAGTATCAATAATATTCTCATTAAAATTGTCCTGAAGGAAAGGAATGAGCATATTCCTTATCCTGTTTCTTGCATAAAGATTTTCTTCATTAGTGTGGTCAATTCTAGGCTTCAACCCCATTTGACGACAATATTCTTCGATTTCTGAACGCTTGAAGTCCAGAATCGGTCTGATAACCGCAAAACCCCTTTCATCCAATCTCTTGTACGGAATCCCCGCAAGTCCGTCCGTTCCCGTTCCTCGCATCAGGCGGAAAAGTATGGTCTCACATTGGTCGTTGGCATTATGGGCAACGGCAATGGCAATCTTCTCTTTGGGAATTCCTCTTTCAAGAATTTCGTATGCAGCCTTGCCAAAGGCTTCATACCTTGCCTTCCTGCCTGCCTCTTCAGAAGTAAGGCCAAGTTCTGCTGCCATCTCATTGCAGTCCACCGTAAAAACACTGCAAGGTACTTTATTTTTACTGCAGAGTTCTTCCACATAAGCCTGATCATCCTCAGCTGCTCCCGGTCTGAGCTTATGGTTGACATGAACCGCATACAAGGTCAGGTTCAGTTCTTCCCCAAGGCTCATAAGCAAGTCAAAAAGGCACACCGAATCGGGACCTCCTGAAAGGCCTACTACAATGTGCATTCCATCAGTTATTAAATTGTGTTTTCTGATTGTCTGCAATATTTTTTTCTTCATTGTACTTTTATTATTATAGTGGTCATATCATCCATGCTTCCTAAAGGGCATTTATCCATGGCAAGCTGAGTAATTTCTCTGGCCAGAAACCTCATAGTCTTCCCTCTTGAATTCCTGATTAAAAAGTCCTTAAGCCAGTCAGCTCCAAGATCCGCCTTATCCGCTTCAGTTATTCCATCCGAAACCATTACTATAAGGTCCCCGGGTCTCAAATACATAGTCTTTCTGCTCAGGGAAACTCTGGAAATGATTCCAACAGGAAGTGCCTTGGGTTCAATAGCCCTTACCCAGTTGTCTCTGAGAAGAAACGAGGCGGCAGAGCCCATCTTGTAAAAGTTTGCCCTGCCTGTAGCTTTGTTTATTATAAGCAAATCTATGGTAGCAAACATTTCCTCTCTTCCATGCTTCTCAATGAGGAGCCTGTTGACTATTTTTATTGCAAGAGCCGGCGCCATGCCTGCCTTCAGGAGCTTTCTCAGCCACGTCAGCACAGTCTTGCTTTCAGCCGCCGCCTTCATCCCCTTGCCCATTCCATCAGACAGGATGAAGGCCAGCCTGCCCCCGGGCAGGCTGCACGCGGCAGCGGCGTCGCCGCTGCCGCCGGGGGCGGCTGCATACATGTAGCGCCCGCTGCTTATCTTTTCAATTTTTCCGTAGCCTTTAGTTTTCATAGGCTTTATCTTAGCACAGTTCTTTTAAAAAAACTGTCGAAAGAAGCCGCCCCATAAAAACTATTTTCATCTAATCGTTAATGTTAAAAAATACCTTTGCGTTTTCCAGTGTGACTTTTGCCACTTCTTCGTATTCAACGCCTTTAATAAGGGCAACACGCCTTGCCGTATGCTCTACATAAGGCGGCTTGTTCTTCTTACCTCTGAAAGGTACAGGTGTAAGATAAGGCGAGTCAGTTTCCACCAGCAGGTATTCTAAAGGAATCGCCTCAACCACCTCTGTGGTCTTCCTGTTGTTTTTGTATGTGACAGGGCCGGCGATGGACAGCGTCGCTCCAAGCTTCACATACTGCTGCCCCAGCTCGCGGCTTCCGCTGAAGCAATGAAGAAGCACGCGAGCGTCCTTTTCAAGGACGCCGCCGGCCCCTTTTCGCATTGGGAACCAGCTTTTGCGTTCGTCTGTGAAGGCACCTTCCTCTTTGAGAATATCCATGGTCTTCTGGTCGGCTTCCCTTGAATGTATCACAATTGGCATTTTCAGCTCATTTGCCAGCTGAATCTGTCTTCTGAACCAGTATTCCTGAACATCCTGATCGGAGTGATTGTAGTAGAAGTCCAGTCCTATTTCACCGATTGCCTGAACCTTATCCTTTGCGGCCAGTTCTCTGATAGTCTCCAGCATGGCTTCATCCATGGTCTTGGCATCATGAGGATGAACGCCTACTGCTGCGTAGCACCATGGAAGTTCTGACGCATGTTTTACCGCCAGCAAAGAGCTCTGAAGGTCAAAGCCGATATCCATAACATATGATAAATCAGAAGCCTCGATATCACTTATCAAGGCTTCTCTTTCTTCATTGCTAAAGGTATCGTTATTAATATGTGCGTGTGAGTCAAATAACATATCTATACCTCTGATTATATTTTAGTATTAGCTTACAACCTCGCCATCAGGTGCAGTTGTAGTAACAATCTCACATCTCTTGCCGTTTTCAGCAAACAGAATCATACCCTTTGATTCCATACCGCGAAGAGCTCTTGGTTTAAGGTTTGCAACAACGATAACCTTCTGACCAACCATTTCTTCAGGCTTGAAATCTTCTGCAACACCGCTTACAATCTGACGCACTTCAGTTCCCATCTTAACCTGGAATACTAAAAGCTTATCAGCCTTAGGGTGCTTTTCTGCTTTCTGAATAAGACCTACTCTGAAGTCGATTTTGTCGAAATCATCAAAAGTGATTTCCGGCTTTAATTCCAATGGAACATTTGCAGGTTCCTTTGAAGGATTCAGCTTTGCAAGCTCCTCAAGTTCCTTTTCGATGTCAAGTCTAGGGAATATTGGGTTGCCCTTCTTAACCTGTTCACCGGCCATCATCTCAAAGGTGAATGCATCTTCCCATGCAACATCGGAATACCATAGGCCCATCTGCTTTCTGATTTCCTTTGAAGTAGTGTGCATGAATGGGTAGATGAGAATTGAGATGATTCTCAAAGCTTCAGCAAGGTTGTGCATTACTGTGTCAAGTTCTGCTTTCTTAGCTTCATCCTTTGCAAGTACCCAAGGTGCCTTTTCATCAATGTATTTATTGGCTCTTCTAACAAGAATCCAGATTTCTTCAAGAGCCATGTTAAATGCAAACTTGTCCATCTGCGCTTCAACTTTTGCAGCTGCACCGGTTGCAACAGCCTTTAAGTCAGCATCTATTTCGTCAGAAGTAGTTGCCATTGGAACCTTTCCGTCGCAGTATTTTTCAATCATAGAAACTGTTCTTGAAACAAGGTTGCCAAGGTCGTTAGCCAGGTCATAGTTCATTCTCTTCAGCATTACTTCGTTAGTAAATACTCCATCCTGTCCAAAGGTATATTCGCGAAGTAAGAAGTATTTAAGAGCATCGATTCCGTATCTGTCGATTAATACAACAGGGTCTACCACGTCGTTACCCTTTGCAGCCTTGGATTTTGAAACCTTTTCGCCGCCAAGTAATAGCCATCCGTGACCAAGCACCTGCTTAGGAAGAGGTAAACCCGCACTCATAAGCATTGCAGGCCAGATGATGGAGTGGAATCTTACGATTTCCTTACCTACAAGGTGAACATTTGCAGGCCAGTACTTGTCATATAGTTCAGGCTCATCTGGATATCCCAGTGCAGTTATATAGTTTGTAAGAGCATCCAGCCATACATAGATTACATGCTTTTCATCGATTGGAACAGGGATTCCCCAGTCAAATGTGGATCTTGAAATACAAAGATCATCAAGGCCCTGATTTATGAAAGCAACCATTTCGTTTCTTCTGCTTTCTGGCTGAAGAAATTCAGGATTGTTTGCAAATAAGTCAAGCAAAGGCTGCGCATATTTTGAAAGCTTGAAGAAGTAAGCTTCTTCCTTTGCTGCCTGTACAGGTCTTCCGCAGTCCGGGCAGCAGCCGTTTACAAGCTGGCTTTCTGTCCAGAATGATTCGCATGGAGTGCAGTAAAGGCCTTCGTACTCACCTTTGTAAATATCTCCGTTTTCATACATCTTCATGAAAATTTTCTGTACTCTTTCAACGTGACGAGGCTCTGTAGTTCTGATGAAATCATCATAGGATATTTCCATTGTCTTCCACAGTTCCTTGATTCCTGCAACTACTTCATCAACATACTGCTGAGGAGTTACGCCCTTTGCCTTTGCAAGAGTTTCTATCTTCTGGCCGTGTTCATCTGTTCCTGTCAGGAAGCGAACATCATATCCGCATAATCTCTTAAATCTCGCCATTGCGTCAGCCATAACCGTACAGTAAGTATGTCCTACATGTAAGTTTGAGCTTGGGTAATAAATTGGCGTAGTAATATAATAAGTTCCTTTATTATTTGTCATTTTTTCCTCCTGTGACCTTTTTCAAAACTTTATCTGTCGCTGCAATAAGCGCAACGCCTGCGGCAAGTCCAACACCTAATATTTGAAAAACTGCCTTGCCAAGGTCTTTAGTATTTACTTCCGGCGTTTCTGCCTTAGTCATCCCTATTTTCATCTCTGTATGTTCTTCTTTCTACATATTCAGCAATAAGTTCTGCAGCTTCCTCTTCAGATATGTAGCTGCTGTTTATGGACAGGTTATAATTCTTATATTCTCCCCACTTCTGGCAAGTGTGGTAGTTGTAGTAGTTCTGTCTTGCCTTATCGTATGTGGCAACAATCTGTGCAGCCTTTGCAGGATCATCTCCGTACCGCTCTACTGCTCTTTTAATTCTGTCTTCAGTTTCCGCATAGATGAAGACGTTTGTCACTCCCGGCATGTCCTTTAGAACGTAGTCCGCACAGCGTCCAACGATGACACCTTCGTTTTCTTCTCCAATTTTCTTAATAACTTGGAACTGTGCAAGGAAAAGCTTTTCGTTGACGGAAAGAGGACTTGCACCAATTCCTTCGCTGAAATTCAATGCAGATGCAAGGTTGTAGGCGAAGCTACTCTTAGCCTTCAGTTCTGCACTTTCAATCAACTCTCTGGAAAAACCGCTTTCTTCAACGGCCTTGTCGATAATTTCCTTGTCGTAAAAAGGTACGCCCAGTTTATCTGCAAGCAGCTTACCGATTATTCTGCCGCCGCTGCCGTACTCACGGCTGATTGTTATTAATTTTTTCATTTTACTCCTCCTCAACAAAGGCTTCATAGATGGCTCTGATTGCCTTCTGGAAATCCTTGTTTTCAACCCCTACAATAATATTCATTTCGCTGGAACCCTGGTCTATCATTCTGATGTTTACACCAGCCTCACCAAGTGCATTAAACAAGGTAGCGGATACGCCAGGTCTGTATGACATTCTATGTCCAACTGTTGCAATCAATGCCATATCTTCAAAGACATCTATGCTGTCCGGCTGAAGTCTCTGTCTGAATGCATCAAGAACCTCATCCAGTCTGTCTCCTAAAGAATCATTTGACATTACAACGGAGACTGTATCTATACCACTTGGAAGGTGCTCAAAGTTGATGTCATAGTCATCGAGGATTCCAAGAATACGTCTTACGAAACCTCTTTCGGCACTCATCATGTTCTTGTAAAGAGCAACTACCGTAAAGTTCTTGCTGCCTGCAATACCTGTGATAATCGGACCATCGTCATCCATGCCGTGGTGATAACCTTCAGCAGTTATCATTGTGCCCGGATCCTCAGGCTTATTTGTATTTCTTATGTTGATAGGAACATTTGCCATTCTGGCAGGATAAATCGCGTCTTCGTGAAGAACGCTTGCTCCCATATATGAAAGTTCTCTAAGTTCTTTGTATGATACATTTGAAATCTGCTTAGGATTTTTAACGATTCTTGGGTCTGCCATCAAAAATCCGGAAACATCTGTCCAGTTTTCGTAAACATCTGCTCCGATTGCTCTTGCAACCAGGGAACCTGTAATATCAGAACCACCCCTTGAAAAAGTCTTCACATTGCCATCAGGTGTTGAACCATAAAATCCGGGAATAACTGCATTTTCATGCTTTTCGAGTTCTTCCTTTAAAGCTTTATCGGTTTCTTCAATCATAAGTCTGCCCTTTGCATCAAACTTGATTAAGTCCTTTGCATCTACAAAATCAAATCCAAGGAATGCTGCAATAAGAACAGCATTTAGATATTCTCCTCTTGATGCGATGTAATCAGCTGTTGGATTTTTCTTTAAATTTTCTCTTATTTCATCGAGATGTGCCATCAGATCCACGTCGACGCCGAGATTAAGCTTAACAGCCATATATCTATCTGCAACAACCTGAAAAACCTGGTCGTAAGGTAAGTTATGGTCAATATGTGTCTTGCACAGATATAGCAGGTCTGTAATCTTGTTATCACTATCAAAACGCTTACCGGGTGCTGAAACTACGATAAACTTTCTGTCAGGATCCTGCTCAATAATCTGCTTAGTTTTTGTTAGTTGAATTCCGTCGGCAACAGATGAGCCACCGAACTTAGCTACTTTTATACCCATCTTAGGTCTCCTCCAAAGTCTATAGTCAAAATCTTATGTATCTAGCCTTTTATTATATTACACACACACGGTTTTTTCAATATTTTTTGTATGTATAAACAAAAAAAGACCTGTAATTTGTCTTGAATATTATAAAAAAGACCACAGAAGTGACATTTGGTACATTAGTATTAATATGCCATCCCATGGTCTCTTGTTAACCTATACCTTCTGGTATTTTAACAATATTTCTTTTTTTACTATTCTGTAGGCAGGCTTTTCGACCTCCCTGTAGCCGGCACTGTGATGCACAGGTCTTACTCTTTCTAGCCTATAACGATCAAGATATTCTTTCCAATCATCAGGAGAAAAATCCAAATTAACTGAAGCATCCCCTTCAGCCTCCTGCAAAGCTTCCTGCGCCATTTCAGCTCTATGCCAGAACTCATCATCTCTTTTTTGTCCTTCTACTGATGCCGTCCATGCCGATTCGCAAAAGACCTTAAAAAGTATTGTTTTATCAAGACCCGCCTGTTTCCAGCCTGCGAAGTTTACTCTTACCGTTTCTTCAGAAATCGGTTCGTAAAGAGGCACATTATCCGGCTCCGTCATTTCATACTCTTCATTGAAAAATGCTTCAGCTCTTTCAACATTCTCCAGTATATGCTCTGCTCCATAAGTCGCCTGAAACAATAGCTTTACCACATCCTGCGGCATCATAGACGGATGGTTTATCATCTGTTGTTTAAGAATATCTTTAAAATTCATTATTTCTGCCTCTTAGCTACCATTACAATTACAGGAATGATGATTATCTGTAGGATAATTCCAGGAATCGCCTGAAGCAATGCTCCTCCGATAAACATCTGCCATGTGAACGGATTGGACGTTACTCCTGCAATTACCATTCTTGCTATTCCCCATACTACACGGCCTGTTACCATTGCGCCTAAAAGTGAAACATAGATGTTAACTTTATTCTTTGGCAGCACCTTATATAAAATGCTAGCCACAATTCCGTAGGTTGCAAGTTCAAAAGCCATGGCAATGCCGAAAGGCATAGGCGGCATGGGAAACAATGCAAATCTAAGAAGCGGTGCTATAAATCCCACCAGGCCTGCCCACTGCCAACTTACAAAGAAGGCACATAGCAATACAGGAATATGCATAGGGCAAAGCATGCTTCCTATGCTTGGAATCTGACCTGTTAAAAAAGGCAGTAATAGTGCCAATGCAAGGCACATAGCTGAAATAGTTACTTGATATACTTGTGTTTTTTCATTTTTCATTTTATAACCCTTTCCGCCTTATAATGTCTGTAAGGATTCTCCTTCTGTCATAATAAGGCAAAAAACAAAGATACAAGCAGGCCCTTCAGGACCTGACCTGTACCTTCTGGTATCTTAAGCTTCTGCTAATTCTCTGATTTTTTCGATTGCAAGAGCAATGAGTTCAGATGTGGATTTGTCATCTACACCGATTACAATGTTGTTGCATTTATTTACCGGAAGCAAAATCTTCTTTGCTTCGCTCTGGCCTATGGCCTTAGCCATCTTTGGAGTTATCTCTCCAAGGAGCGAGTCTGCAATGGCAATTCCTATAGGTCCTACGATAATGTCTGATTTTCTTGCACCAACCACTACTGCGTTTTCTCCCGTTGCGCCGTTTGTGGCTCCCGCTTTTAGCATGGCGGTTGTTGCCATTGTATTTGTTCCGACAGCGGTGATTTCTGCTTCAGGAAGAACTTTTTTTACTGCTTCAACCAGATTCTTCCCAAGGAGACCACCCTGACCGTCAATTATCATTATCTTCTTCATTATTTTTTATCTTTCTTCGCTTTTTTGTTTTCTCTCTCTTCTTGGTCTTTCTTCTCAAGATCCGCAATCATTGCGGCATTAAGCTCCTTCTGGACCCTTTTTACATCAGATTCTTCTGAAATATCAACTATTTGAGTCATCCAGACCATATTTTTATACCAGCCCTTTGACAGCTTGTCTATGACAGCCTTGCTGTAAAGAGGTGCTTTCAAATTAGCTCGAATCAGATACACTCTTACGACCATGCCAAAGCTGTAACTTTTAATCTCAAAGACACTGTTTTCGTGCCCGAAGACCTTCAAGACAGCTTTCATGTCTTTTACTATGTCCTCGCTGATTATATACATTCTGCCTCTGCTGCATATTATGAAAAATGCCGCTCCGAACAGCAATGCAAGTACAAATGCTGTTGTCCTGCCAAAAGGAATCTGTGTTGCAGCATACATTGCAGCCGACGGAACGCACCAGAGCCACCTGAGTTTTTCAAGCAGACGGCTGTTTTTCTCAGCTTTGTTTATAACTCCAACTTTATTCATAAATACCTCACAATTTCTATCTCCCTATTATATGCAATTTCCTCAAGCATTGCAATATAAAACATGCCATGATATAATGGAAAAGATGAAATTTGGAGGTATAACATGAGCTTAAGTAAACCATTAAATAAATATTTCGATCACACTATTCTTAAGGCTGATGCAAGCACAGCACAGATTGAAGAGCTTTGCAAGGAAGCTTTAGAATATGATTTTTATTCAGTATGCGTTAACTCTTCCAACGTGGCTCTTTGCAAGGAAATGCTTGAAGGTTCAGATGTGAAAGTATGTGCTGTAGTAGGATTCCCTCTAGGTGCATGCACTACAAAGACCAAGGTCTTCGAAACAGAAGAAGCTTGTAAGGACGGGGCAGGAGAAATCGACATGGTTATCAACATCGGTGCCCTGAAGGAAGGTGCAGTTGACTTCGTCAGAGAGGATATCAAGGCAGTTGTTGACACGGCAGCTAAATACGACGCTATCGTCAAGGTAATCATAGAAACCTGCCTGTTAACTGACGATGAAAAGGTTCTTGCATGCCAGCTTTCTGAGGATGCTAAGGCTGCATTTGTTAAGACATCAACAGGCTTCTCAACAGGTGGTGCTACTGCTTCAGATATCGCCCTGATGAGAAAAACAGTTGGTGATAGACTTCAGGTTAAAGCCAGCGGTGGAATCAGAAGCTATGAAGCGGTTATGGCTATGATTGATGCCGGTGCTGACAGAGTCGGTGCATCTGCTTCCGTTGCAATTATGGAAGACAGCAAAACTCGTTAATTGGTAGAGGGGTGTTAAAAAATGAAAGAAAGAACAATGAATTTATTCAAAGCCGCCTTTGGTCTGTTCGTGGCGGTGGGCTGCATTGCTCTGAAGGTTACAGGAACAGTAGATAAGATGTATCCGTATATCGGCGCTGCATTAGGTCTGTTTGTAGCTGTAAACTTCGTAAAGAAAGCTTTTGAAGATTAATAGCATAAAGCTAAGGCTCGTTCCGAGGAGAACGAGCCTTTTGATTTTTTTGCTATTCAATTTGAAGCCTAGCCACACTAGTCTTCTTTTCTCTTAAATACTACTGCTCCTGCACCTGCAATTGCCATTAATCCTAACCATGGCAACATGTTAGTTGTATCTCCGGTCTTTGGAGTTTCTCCTGAAAGAGGAACATTTGCAACCTCTGATGAAAGTGCTACTGCATATTCAGAGAAGTGTTCGATTTCGAATACTAAATTGCCATCTACAACCTTTGTAGGGATTCTCAGCATTTTACCATCATCGGCAATGTAAACGATTGTGTAATCGCTTAATTTCTTACCTTCTGCTGCTGTATATGGAAGCTTGACAGTTGCCTTACCGCCACCGAAGTCCTTGCTTATTACCTTATCGCCGCAAAGGATTTCTGCAGAAAGGATTGTGTCAACATTTATACCCTTAATAGCCTTCTGCTGTTTCTCATTCAAATCATCTTTTGCAATCTTTACAAGATTAAGGGTGATATTTTCACCATCAGCCTTGCCTGCAATAGTCTCAAGAGCTTTGCTGTCTAGGGTTACTGTTGCTGTCTTTGTTTCGATAGTAAGACCTTTCTTGCCATTTGCAACTTCCTTTACAGATGCAACTGGAAATTCAATGTAAGAAACATCCTGATCTTTTGGAACTGAAATCAGTACTTCAGCTTTGGATGCGTTATTTGCATCCTTGATTGCGTTAGTAATTTCGTCTTTTGTTACTTTAACTAAACCCTTTGTTGCAATTGCATAAGCTGAGAAAGATTTTGTCTTAAATGTAATTGTATTTGTTGCAGGATCATAAGAATCAATGTTAATGATTTCGTATTTGTCACCATCATGTAAATTGTGAACAATAACTATGTCATCGGCATTTACTCCATCTTCTAATTTGATAGTGATAGTAGCATATTCATCTAATTCATCGATTTTGTTTGACCATACATCATCCGCATCGTCTTTACCTTTATAGAATACATTGTATAAGTCAATATCCAGATAATCAGAAATTGTATATTCTCCTGCAGCATTTTCAAATCCTGCGATTTTATCTGAAGATAAAGTTGCATCGCTTACAGTCAGCTGTGCAGAACCACCTTCCAGCTTGTTGCCTAAATTGATGCTTCCTCCGGAAACTTTCTTGGAGTCAGCCTTCAATTCATCTCCTGTTTTAGTAAATTCCGCAGCAAAATGAACATTTGCATCCGGCATTGTGAAAGTATACTGATTGATTGTTTTCTGAGGTTCAAGTGGGAAACCGTTTGATTTTACACTTGTCAGCTGATATCCATATTCAGGTACGAATTCAAATACTACCTTAGAACCCGGAACAACCTTAGCCCATCCAAGACCATCCTTTGATACGCCATATTCATCCGAATCTCTTCCCAGGTACTCTTCTTTATCAACTAATCTTCCATCTTCAGCATAAACAGCAATTATCTTTGCGCTGCCATGTTTTAGAAGCATGTCTTCAGCATAATCTGGGGCATCTTCGTTTGCACCAACATTTGCCCAGATAATTGTTCTATCTACAGTTGCATCCTGAGCTGCAGCACCTGCTATTGTATACTTTGATGCACCCGGTACGGTAATGAAATATCCTTGATCTTTAACAAATTCTACAGACTCCATGCCTTCCTTATATGTAATACCATTGATAACAAATTCTGTAACAGGTTTAAATCCGAAGTCTTCCTGGAATCTTAATACATTTGTTTCAGTATCTTTATTTGTACCTGCTCCATTGATTGTTCCTTTAAACTCAACACCGTCTGTTAAATCCACATTTTTATTGTTAATCCATGCATGCATAAAAGTGCCGGTGAAGCTCATGTCAAGTTCTATATTGTCACGTCCGCCTGCAGGATCACCTCCTGGACCAGGTCCTGGAGGAGGATTATCTCCACCACCTTTTGCTTCAATTTCCAAATGCAACCAATCTCCAGGGAAATTCAAACCATTCAATGAAGCAACTTTGTTATTAACACTCAATGCATTATTGTAATTATCAGCGCCTCTTACAGTTATCTGCATAGTTTCAGCATCAAAACTGTTTCCTACAGTGAAAGTAACTGCATCAAGTTTATTTCTATCTACAGTAACCTTTCTATCTTCTGAAACAGTAGCACCATCGACTGTCAAGGTTACAGCTTTATTATCCACATTGAAGGTTACAACATTGCCGGAAATAGTAGCGTTGTCAAACTGCACTTCAACATTTGAATTCTGGTTTTCACCTTCGTTTCCACCGCCGCCGCGGTATTCAACACAAACCTGATAGTTACTATCCTTCGTATATGTAAAGCTCCATCCTGCTTCTGTCTTCAAATTGTCGCAATTTATGGTTTTCTTTGTTCCATTCACATAGAATTGGGTACCTGTAGTATCCAGTTCCTGATCTTGATTCGGAATTGCACGGACAGTAACGGTATCACCATCTGATACGCCGTTGATATCCCAAACCTTGCTTCCATTTAGCCCAATCCAATCACCACTGTTAACCTTATACTGAGTGTTTCCGTTCTGCCAATTCTTCACTTCAATCTGAACCGGAGAGTCCTGTGCAAAAGCAACCGTCGGAATGAACGTCAGTATCATGCACAATGCGAGCAGCAGGCTCAAAAATCGCCCTGTGCCATGAATCTTCTTCGTATTCTTCATATAGCTAGTACCTCCTTTGTTAGTTTAGCCTTATTGATAAGATAATTATATCAACGCATATTTTCCATTTCCATAAAGTTTCCGAATAGTCACATTGACATTTCGGAAATCCCTGTTTTTTCGACAAAAAACAAGTATAATATAATTAGTCTTATCAATATAGGAGGCGTTTATATGAATTTTCACGAAAAACTTAACCAATATATAGATATACTCAATTGTACAGCGAAGGAATTAAGTGAGGCATCGGGTCTTTCTCCTGCAACCCTCAGCCGCTATCGCAGTGGTGAGCGTGTGCCGGAAATAAACAGCGATACTTTCAATCAAATATGCATAGGGATTGCGACCCTTTTTGAGAGCAACTGCCCTGAAAAAAACATTTCAGAAGATATGGTAACGGAATCATTCTTAGAATGTCCTGATATTATTGCCACTGATAAAGAACACTTTAGAAAAAAGTTTAACACCTTATTTTCTGTTCTTGACATCAACATTACAAAGCTGTGCCAGTACACAAATTACGAGGTTTCAACTTTATTTAAAATCAGAAATGGTTCGCGAAACCCTTCAAATACTCCAAAGCTTGCTGCTGACATTGCAAGATATGTAGTGCGAGAAACAAGTAACGCAGAGGAAAAGGCCGCTCTAATAAACCTAATAGGTTGTTCCTCTGACGATGCCTCTGATACCGCCAAGTTCTTCGAATGCATTAGAGATTGGCTCATCGCAGGGCAGTCAAGACCAAAAGATGATGTTGCTAATTTCCTCGAAAAGCTGGACACCTTCGATTTGAACGAATACATCAAGCTGATTCACTTTGATGAGCTTAAGGTTCCGTCGGTTCCTTTCCAGCTGCCAACTTCAAAAGCGTATTTTGGACTAAAAGACATGATGGCAAGTGAACTGGATTTCCTCAAAGCAACAGTCCTATCAAAGTCTATGGAGCCGGTAATCATGTACAGCGATATGCCTATGGAAGAAATGGCAAAAGACCCGGAATTTCCTAAAAAATGGATGTTTGGCATGGCAATGATGCTAAAGAAGGGACTACATTTAAATCAGATACACAATCTGGACAGAACCTTTGAAGAAATGATGCTAGGTATTGAAAGCTGGATTCCTCTATATATGACAGGACAAGTTTCACCATATTATCTCAAAGAGGTGCAAAACAATGTATTTATGCACTTTCTAAAGGTTTCCGGTACTGCGGCGCTTTCTGGGGAGGCCATATCCGGTTATCACAGCGATGGCAAATACTATCTTACAAAAAGCAAAGATGAAGTGGCATACTATAAAAAAAGAGCTCAGGAGCTGCTTTCAAATGCACTGCCCCTCATGAAAATATATAGGGAAGAAAATGCTGATGAGCTGAACGCTTTCCTAGCTGAAGATTTAAAATACGAAGGAAAGAGAAGAAGCATACTCTCTACACCTCCGCTGCATACTATGGATTTGCCGCTTTTAAACAAAATCCTTGAGAACAATAACATTTCAGACATGGAAAAAGAAAAGATATTGCAGTTTGTAAAGAAGGAAAAGGTTCTAATATCAGAGATGTTAAAAACTCATGTTATTGAAGATGAAATACCGCAATTCACAAAGGAAGAGTTCGAACAATATCCTGCTGTTCTGCCCCTTTCTGAAATATTCCTTGAAAAAGATATATACTATTCCTATGATGAATACATTGAACATATCCACCAATCAGAGGTATTTCAGCAAAGCCATGAGAATTACACCATTAAGAAAACTTCAACATGTGCCTTTAGAAATCTTCAGATTCATATCCGCGAAGGCAAGTGGGCTATGGTTTCAAAGAGCAAAGCTCCGGCGATACACTTTGTAATTCATCATCCAAAGCTGCGTAATGCCATCGAAAATTTCATACCTCCGGTTGTGGAAAACGACTGATATTATTTCATAAAAAATGGTGTAGTCCAAAAGGGCTACACCATAGTTTTCTTATTATTTTTTAGCAGATTATAATCCAGCCTGAGCTCTTAATGTTTCAGCCTTGTCTGTGTGTTCCCATGGAAGATCGATATCAGTTCTTCCAAAGTGGCCGTATGCTGCAGTCTGTCTGTAGATAGGTCTTCTTAAGTTTAAATCTCTGATAATTGCTGCAGGTCTTAAGTCGAAGTTCTTTTCAACTAATTCTGCAATCTTTTCATCATCAATCTTACCAGTTCCGAAAGTATCAACAAGAATTGATACAGGCTTTGCAACACCGATTGCATAAGCTAACTGAATTTCACACTTGTCAGCAAGTCCTGCTGCAACGATGTTCTTTGCTGCATATCTAGCTGCATAAGTTGCGGAACGGTCAACCTTTGTAGGGTCTTTTCCGGAGAAAGCACCTCCGCCGTGACGGGCATATCCACCGTAAGTATCTACAATAATCTTTCTTCCTGTTAAGCCGGAGTCTCCGTGAGGTCCGCCGATTACGAATCTGCCTGTTGGGTTAACGAAATACTTAGTTTCATCATCTAATAATTCAGCAGGAATTACAGGCTTAATTACATGTTCAATAAGGTCAGCCTTAATCTGCTCCTGAGTAGCCTCAGGGTCGTGCTGAGTGGAAATAAGAACTGTATCGATTCTCTTAACCTTGTCTCCGTCGTATTCAACTGTAACCTGAGTCTTGCCATCTGGTCTTAAATATGTCAGAGTGCCGTTCTTTCTCACTTCTGTAAGTCTTCTTGCCAGCTTGTGAGCAAGTGCGATTGGCATTGGCATTAATTCCGGTGTTTCGTTACATGCGAAGCCGAACATGATACCCTGGTCTCCTGCACCGATTGTATCGATCTGGTCATCTAATGTGCCTTCCTTGTATTCAAGAGCCTTGTCAACTCCCATAGCGATATCTGCAGACTGTTCGTCAATTGCAGTAAGGATTGCACAAGTCTGGCCGTCAAAACCATATTTTGCGCGGTCATAACCGATGTCTGTGATAACCTTTCTAACAGTCTTTGGAATGTCAACATAGCAGCTTGTGCTGATTTCGCCCATTAACATTGCGTAACCTGTAGTAGTTGTAGTTTCGCAGGCAACTCTTCCATATGGGTCCTGCTCAAGAATAGCGTCTAAGATAGCATCTGAAATCTGGTCACACATTTTATCAGGATGCCCTTCAGTTACTGATTCTGATGTAAATAGTCTTTTCATGTTTGTCCTCCCTTTCTAATCTCTATCCTTATCTAAACTAAAAAACCTCTCTTTGAAAGAGAGGCATAATTACTTAGTTAACGTTCCTCATCTTTCAGAAAAAATCTGTAGGATTTAGCACCTTTTATGTTCTTATAAACACCTAGGTTGCCGGGCTTCATAGGGCCTATTCCCTCTGCCTCTCTTAATAAGGATTTCAATTTTTAAAACTTGCACATAATATTATATATCTTTCCACTTCATTGTCAACAGTTAAGATAATAAAATATTGTTTTTTTACCGAAATAAGGTATACTTTATATATACACTTTTATATGAGGTATTAAACGTGACTAACAAAAATATTAAGAATCCATTTAAGGTTATTCCGGGAGGTCTTTCAGAAAAGCATTCTGACAGCTATAAGGAGTTCGTTTCAGCACACATTACCGACACAAGACTTATGGGCGTAGTCGGCATGACGATACATTGGAAGCTTCCTAAGAATACCCGCTTCAGAGATTTTTATCAGTTCTATTATTTTGATGCAGAGGAAAACGGCTTCGACACTTACAAGAGCCTGCTATGTTCAGGAGAACCCCACGAAATGGAGGAACTGACAAAACTAGAAAACAGAATAATCGGTGGCCTTGGCGCTCATAAAATCCAAATAAGCGAAAGAGAAGCAGTCTACATGGTTCAAAGCTATGTGGAATTAACTCTCAAAAGCAACCTTCCTTTACCTGGAAACAGAGATGAATATGAGTTCTTGCTTGCTCCAAGGGTTGAACTTACGGAAAAAGAAAGCTTTATTTTGATGTGCAAGCAATGCCCTATTATCGATTCTCCATATCAGGTTATCAATTACTTTCTTATGCGCTGCTTCGGCAAAGATTTCGGTGCAGCCAAATTCCTGACCAAGGGCTATGTTAGAACTAACCTTTTCCCTGAGCACAAGGGTGCAACACTGCTTCGCAATGTAATAGAGGAAGCGCCTGACGAGATAAGCGGTTCTAATACAAGATATCACTCAACTGATGACGATAAGGATTTTGGCACCTTTGATACGTTGAAATCATATATGTGCGAATCCCTCATTGAATACAGCGGCAAGTATTTTCTTCTTGTCACACAGGTTACTCTGGACCAGCTGAAGGTGGTTAAGTATGAAAAGATTTCTTCCTTCAGGGTCACCACTCAAGAAGCATCTCTCATGACTTCAAGAACTGAATTTGTTACGGTGACCGATCTAATTCCTTCTGCCCCTCCTTTTGACATCAGCGCCACCAAGCTGACCAGAAAGGCTATGACTACGGAATATGATAATGGCACCTTGTTTATGGTTTTCCAACCTGATAACGACCATGTCAAGAAGAAGACATATATTCTTAACGATGATGTACTTGGGGTGTACTTTCTGGTGGATAACAGCCAGCTCATTCTGGCAGCCTACAGCCTTGAAAACATACAGGCAATGGAGGATGACCTTGCACACTCATATATGGCACCTTTTGTGGTTCCTGTGTCTAAATACGAATTCAAGGATCCCGTCCTCTATGACTTTATGAACAGTATCTTTGAAGATTTTGAGGACTTTGTAGAAACAATTTCGCTGCCTCCAAAGGACGAAGAGTAATTCCTTCGATGACATTACAGGATGCACGATGATATCCGTAGGCTACATGGGAAAGGATTATACTATTATGACTAAAGTAAATATGTCTGACTACGGTCTGTCAGACCGATTCGTGGCATTGGCTAAAAAACATGAAGAATTGACAGCCGCACGAATAATTTCACAGGAAAAAGGTCTCTATCGCATTGTCAGCCCTATTGGGGAACAGTTTGCAGAAGTATCGGGTAAGCTTAGATACAACGCTGCATCTCCTTCGGACTTTCCTGCCGTGGGAGATTTTGTAATGATAGATTCCATCTCTCCTGATGACCATGCTGTGATACATACTGTCCTTCCGAGAAAAAGTGTTTTTCTTAGAAAAGCGGCGGGTACGGGCAATGAAGAGCAGGTGGTTGCTGCAAACATAGATACCGTTTTCATATGTATGTCACTTAATAACGACTTTAACATCAGAAGGCTGGAGCGTTACCTGTCAGTTGCATGGGACAGCGGAGCATCACCTGTTATCGTCCTGACTAAGTCAGACCTGTGCGATGACATTGACCGATATTTATTTGAAGTAGAGTCTGTCGCCTTCGGCACTGACGTTATCGTAACCTCTGCAATAGAGGAAGATGGCTTGGAGAAGCTTCTTCCACATATTACTGCAGGTAAAACTGTCGCTCTTATGGGTTCATCAGGCGTCGGCAAATCCACCCTTATAAACTGCCTCCTTGGAGAAGACAGGCTCGATACAAATGGACTTCGAAACGATGACAAGGGAAGGCATACAACAACCAGACGTGAACTTTTCTTACTCAAAAACGGCGGTATGGTCATGGATACTCCCGGCATGAGAGAGCTTGGTCTATGGGATGCAGAAGATGGCCTGTCCAAATCCTTTTCTGACATAGAAGAATTGGCATCGATGTGTCGTTTTCACGATTGCACCCATACAACCGAACCTCATTGTGCAGTGAGAGCTGCCATCGAAAGAGGCGAGTTTCCTCAAGATCGTTTAAGATCCTATTTGAAGCTCAAGGCAGAAACCAGCTTTGCTGAGGACTCTCAGAGCTATCTTGCCGAAAAGAAGCAGAAATTTAAAAATATCGCAAAAGAAAACAAAAAAAACAGGCGCTAACTTTTATACGAAGGTCAGCGCTTTGAAAAGACGCGGTCGTTCCCGCGTCTTTTGCTTGTTATTTAGTAATCTGCTTTTTTATGCTTCAGGAGTAACATCGGATTCTTCACATTCCTGAGTTTCCCCATATTCCTGAACTTCTCCACATGGTCCGCAGGATTCTCCGCATGAACCGCATTCTCCGCTGCATGTAAATTCTTCTGTTTCCTCCCCGCTTTCGCAGCCTGCACATGCGGAATCCTCATATGGTTCATCATCTCCATTAAAGTCATCTCCATAGAACTGAACCACCCTGTCAAGCTTTCTATCGATGGAAGCCGATTTCCTGCAAAGAATTACAAACATCATTATCAGTTCATAAGAAATTCTTGCTACAACATTTCCAAGTACTATGATTATGATGCCTGTAGAAAAGCTGAAAAACAGCGTATACAATCCCGCAGCACACAAAACTGCTGTGGAAATAACATATACCAGTTTTATAATTTCTTCTGTATAAAATCTATTGAAATTAAAGAAGTTATACACGGTGTTCTTCCAGCCTGTGTACTTGCCTTCCTTATCCTTGCGCAAAAATGTACAATAAAAAGCAACTGCTGCGATAACTGCGATTGCCGCTACTATCAGTAAAGTCCCCGCATAATTAAAATAGTATGAATTGTAGTAGTATGATGGATACATAATCTCCTCCTCTTCCTTTCTTAAACTTTGCATATATTGTAACATTTTCAGTTTTTATGTCAACTCATGTTCGCACTATTTTCAAACAGTTTTCAACATGGCCGAGTCCCTTTGTTTTCAAGCCTTTGAGGTTTTATTCACATCATTTTCTCAAATCGTATACGATTTTATCGACATCCACCTGTGGATAAGTGTGTTTTTTGTAAACGGCTTGTTTTCAATGTTTTAAGCCATTATTTCACTCCTTTAAAGCAAAGTTATCCACATATTTTTTACACTTTTTCAAAAGTTTTTTTCATCTGTTCGCACTATCAATTGTTTTCATTTTTTCACCCTTTTCAAGGCATAAAATTTCATCAATTCCCTCCCATATTGCATAAGCCATTTTGCGTTGATATTCAGCCATTTTTAGTTTGTTCAATTCATTTTGATTCGACAAAAATCCACACTCCACCAATATCATAGGGCAGGTGGGATTTTCAAAAATCAATATGTCGTTCTTTTCCATGGGCGCTCTCTCACGTCCGTCTGAGATGTTGATTTCAATGGATTTCTGTACTGCCTCTGCATAGCTTTCGGATACTTGTTCGCAGTTTTTCCCCTCTGTTCTTTTTTGTTCACCTTTTGGATAAAAAACCTGCGCTCCGTATACAGATGCATCAGCCTTATAATTATTCAGATGAATTGATACTGCTAAATCGGGTTGTATTTCGTCTATTATTCGCCTTCTCTGCTGGAGGTCCTGTCTTTTCATAGAGCGAATGTTCCCCTTTGAAGTATTAAGGGCAGTATCCTCTACGCGGGTCATTACAACCTTGACAGGATAGTCTTCCATAACCTCCTTTAATTGCATTGCTATCTGAAGATTAATATCTTTTTCTGCTGTCCCGTCTGAGGCTGTGGCACCGCCATCGAAACCTCCATGACCGGGGTCTATTACTATTACGGCACTATTACTATGTTCTTCAGCTGTATTTATATTTTTACCTGCCATTTGTCCCCTTTGAGCCAGAAAAAATCCTGCAGCGACAAGTAACACTATTGCCACTATTAACGTGGCTATTCCGCCTTTCTTTCCCGCCATTACAATACCTCCTTTCAATAACATATGTCTGAATTCTCCACTATATTTTGCACTGCATCATTTTTTATGATATACTTTCTCTACTATGCAACAAGGAGGCGCGGCATGCAGACTAAACGACTTTTTCAGGATGATGTTTATTTGAAAGAATCTTCCGCAAGGATTGAATCCATATCAGAGTTTAACGGAAAAACTCTAGTTGTACTGGACAAGACCATCTTTTTCCCTACAGGTGGTGGACAGTCCTGCGATTTAGGTAAAATAGATAGCTTTAATGTTTTAGATGTCTACGAACATGAAGACAGAATCTATCATCAGGTGGATTGTCATGAAACTGATTTAACCCTTGGCCAGACGGTTAATCTTGCTATAGACTGGGACAGAAGATTTGACAATATGCAGAGACATTGCGGTGAGCACATTCTCAGTGGCATTTTTCATAGGGAATACGGTGGTGTCAACAGGGGTTTTCATATGGGAGACCAGTATATGACCATCGATATCAGCCTTGAAGATGACCCAGCATATGACAAAATCACATGGGAAATGGCCAAACATGTCGAACTTGAAACAAACAGGGTAATCTGGCAGAATGCACCTGTCATTACTCGCCATTTTGACAACAGAAAGGATGCAGAAAATCTTCCTCTAAGAAAAGCTCTTGCTATCGATGAGAATATCACAATTGTATGCGTTGGATCAGTGGAAAACCCTTCCGACTGCGTTGCCTGCTGCGGTACCCATCCATCTACTGCCGGTCAGGTAGGTATGGTCAAGATTTACAAGGTGGAAAGCAATAAAGGTATGTTCAGAATCTATTTCGAGGCAGGTCAGCGTGCACTGAAGAAATATCAGGAAGAGTTTGATATCCTTACTCAGCTTGCCAACAGTCTTTCCGCAGGAACTGAGGATGTTCTTGAAAAATACAAGTCTCAGCAAACCAAGAATAATCATGTAAGAAACGACCTTTATCACCTTAAAAAGGATGTAATGAGAAAAGAAGTTGAAGAAATCAAGGAAATGCTAAAAGACAGCTCTCAAAACACCCCTGTCAGAGAGTATGAATTATTGTCATTAGACGATCTGTCTTCCATGGCTCGTGAATTGTCTGAGTTTATCCCAAAGATTTTATTCCTGGTTCACAAGCCTTCAAAGACGGTTTTCCTTTGTTCAGATGGCAAAGTTGACTGCGGAAAACTGGTAAAAGATAATGCTGATATCTACGGAGGCAAGGGCGGCGGGAACAAGAACTTAGCCCGCGCAATATTCTCAAAAGACGAGTATATTCCTGTCTTTATCGATCTTATAGAGAAGCACCTGAGAAACTGATAATTTGATATATTACTATTTCATTAAAAAAACCTGCTTGTAAGCAATGCTTACTGCAGGTTTTTTACGTCATTTTTAGTTTATCACATACACGTTAACAGTTCTCGCTCCCCATTTATTGCACTGTCTTATATCTTCCATATATACATCGACTACATTGCCCTTTATTGAAGATCCGGTATCATTTGCTATTGCATAACCATAACCTTCAATGTAAAGAAGTGAGCCCAACGGAATCACATTAGGGTCTACCGCAACGGTGCCGTAAGTGCAAGGCTTGCCATAGGAACCCTTTGGGTTTCCGCTAAAATGATATGAAACAGCTCTTACATTGGAAATCTTCTCCTTATACTGAAGTCCGGCAGGAGCAGAGAAGTTCATATACATTCCATATGAAGTGATGCTGTCTTTCTTTTCTACCAGTGTTTCACTGTTTATTAACTCTCTTTCAGACTCAACACCATCGATATATGTCACATTATAAGTCTGTCTTTCTTTGCCGATAGTGCCCTGCTGAACAACAGCTGTCTTTCCTATAGTCATTGAGTAATCAGGAACGTTTCTTGTAGCGTAATCAACGTCCACTTCTTCGACCACTTCTCCGAAGGTAACGCGTTTTACGACTACTTTATCCCCTTTATAAAGAGTCTTATCCATTGCCGGCTCAACAATGTCGTTTTCGCCGACAGTAATATTCAGCTTGTTTAATAATTCTTCTGTTGTAACAGGTAACGTATTGGCTGTCTGTGTAACTCCATCGCTGTTTACGGGAATCTGTACAGCTTTTTTGATATTAATTTCTAATCCATCTGTAATACCCTTGTACAGCTCAACGTCTATAATATCCTGTCCGTATACGTAATCGATTTCATGATTTTCAATAAAACTGTCAACTCTCATAGAAGTCGTTTCGTAAGTTGTACTTGTTACTTCTACGGAGTCATCAATATTTACTGTAACCGTTTTTGGTGTCGCAAATCCTACTACGACTAAGCCGACTGCTAAAGTACATGCTGCAACAAGTGCAGTTCGTGCGATTCTTGGGTGACGTCTCTTAAAAATTCTGACCTGTCTTCTCTGCATGGAAGTTTTTTTCTTTGTTGTTCTTCTTCCTTTATTACACCAGTCAAAAAATTTATCCACAAGAATCTCAGTCTTTCCTTTAGGTTTATCTACCATGTGCCCTCCTATTCTTTGTGACTTATGTATTCTATCAAAAAATATGCAAAAAGTCAAAGAAAATGGCTATTTTTCAATGGTTTGGCGACTTTGACCAGCCCTTTTTTGATGGTTTTGTGAAGATTTTGTCAGATTAATAAGGTGGTTGATTTTTACTGTAAAATGTTTCTTGACATTAAAAAAGAACCCTGCAGTAATATTATCTGCAGGATTCTGATTGCTTATACTGTTTAATTTTATTCTTCTTCCATTGCCTTCATGTTAGGGTCAAAGTGAAGTTCACAGCCTGTTGCAGCCTGGATATCTTCCTTAGTGAAGTCAGGATGTAATTCAGTAACCCAAATTCCATCTTCTCTAACTTCCATAACACCCATTTCAGTGATGATCTTGGATACGCACTTTTCAGCTGTTAAAGGAAGTCTGCATTCCTTTAAAATCTTATGTGCACCCTTCTGAGTGTGAAGCATTACTACGATTACTTCTGGGCAACCTGCACAAAGGTCCATAGCACCACCCATACCAGCAACCTTCTTGCCAGGTACGATCCAGTTAGCTAAGTCTCCGTTTTCAGCAACTTCCATAGCACCAAGAACTGTTGCTCTTACGTGTCCACCTCTTACAAGGCCGAAAGATTCAGCTGTGTCGAAGAATTTTGCTCTTGGAAGAGCAGTTACATAAGTACCACCTGAGTTGATGATATCTACATCTAAATTGTCTGCAGTTGCAATCTGGTCGATACCTGCGAATCCGTTTTCGGAGTGGCAAGTAACCATGATGTCCTCTGGAATGTAGTCAGCAACCATTGTTGGCAGACCGATTCCTAAGTTGATGAAGTCACCATCTCTGAATTCTTTTGCGCATCTCTTTGCGATTCTTGCTTTTAAATCTGCCATCTTTCTTCTCCTTCCACAATTGCATCAACTAATACGCCAGCTACAGCGAAGTAATCTGGATCGATTTCGTTGATTTCAACGATCTTTTCAGGTGCAATAACTGTGTGCTTTGCAGCTCCAGCCATTACATAGTTGAAGTTCTTTGTAGTCTTCTTGCAGTAGTAGTTACCGAACTTGTCAGCAACGGATGCTCTGATGAAAGCATAATCTGCATGTAAAGGCATTTCGAATAAGTACTTCTTACCTTCGATTTCCATTACCTGTTTCTTTCTGCCTAATTCATCAAGTTCTGTTTCCATTGGAGTAGCAACACCTGTTGGAGTTAATACGCCACCAAGACCATAAGCTGCTGCTCTGATCTTTTCTGCAAGAGTTCCCTGTGGAACTAAAGTATACCTAAGAGTACCTTCTGCAACCTGTTCGTTAATCATTGGGTTAACGCCGATGTGAGAAGCGATTAAATGGTCAACCATGTGGTTTTCTAAAAGCTTACCGATACCTCTAGCTGTCTTTCCTCCGAATTCGCCTGCTGGCTGTCCTGGAGCAAGTCCACCGTCATTACCGATAACTGTAAGGTGCTTAACACCCTTTCTTACTAAAGCGTCCATGATAGCTTCTGGAGAACCTGTTCCTAAGAAACCACCAACCATGATAGTCATTCCATCTTTAACGCCTGCTACTGCTTCATCAGCAGTCATAATTTTGTTAATCATGTCTTACAATCCCTTTCTATAAGAATATTATTATTAAAAAGCATAGATTCAGGAAGAATTGAATATTTCTCAAAACCTCGTCACATTATAATACACCAAAAAAAACCATGATGCAAGAAAAAACGTCTATTTTCTAAAAGCAAAGGCGCTGAGCAAACTCCCAGCACCTTCTTATTCAGCTTTTAATCAAACTTTTACCGCTTTGATTATCTGTCAGCGATGTTTGCCTTCTTTTCCCAGCCACGTTTCTGAACTTCCTGCATAATGTAGGACATTACGTGGTCAGCATACTTGCCAGGGCCGAAGCCTGCATCGTATCCTAATTCCTGAGCTAATTCGTGGGAAATTCTTGGACCACCGCAAGTTAAGATAACCTTGTCACGAAGGCCTTCAGCTTCCATTAATTCAGCCATCTTAGTAAGGTTCATGATGTGGATATCCTTCTGAGTTACAGTCTGAGATACTAAAATAGCATCTGCATTTACTTCCTTAGCTTTTGCAATCAGAGCTTCGCAAGGAACCTGTGAACCCATGTTATATGCTACAACGTTCTTATATCTTTCAAGACCGAAGTGTCCGTGGAAACCCTTCATCTGAATGATAGCATCGATACCTACTGTGTGAGCATCGGATTCGATGGATGCACCAACAACTACGATGTCTCTGCCGATGTTTTCACCAATCCATTCTCCGCACTGTACTCTGTCGAATACTTCACCTTCAACCTTTGGTACTACGATCTGAGTATAGTCGATTGTAGGCTGAGCGTTTCCATATACGTTAAAGAATGTATATCCTGTTGTAAGTTCACAGTAGTAAGCTACGTTTGGTTCTTCTAAACCTAATTTCTTTGCGTACTGCTTAGCACATTCTTCTGCTTCTTCACCGTAAGGTACTGGAAGAGTGAATGCAAGCTGAACTTTACCGTCATTTAATGCGTCGCCGTATGGCTTAACTTTTGTTAAATCTACCTGTGTATTTGCGCATGTTGTCATTGTATTACACCTCCCTATTCGTGATCCATAAATAATGCGATAAATGGATTGAAGTAGTTTTCACCCTTAGTGCAAACGCCTTCAAGACCATGTCCACCGTCGAACGGACGCTTAACTCCACCGAAGATACCCTTTTCGATAGTTGTGAATAAACCTTCTTTTTCAACTTCAGCAAGAAGTTCATCAGCCTTAGCAAGAACTTCCTGAGCTCTCTTCTGGATGATACCGTCTTTCTTGAATTCGATTTCATCGCCGATGTGTCTGCAGTTGTTGAAGATGTACTGAGCGTTTTCGATAGCTAAGTATCTATCCTGCATTAATGGAGTGTGAATAGCTTCTGTTAACATACCTGTTAATAGGATTGACTGGTTTGTCCATACAGTTACAAGGTTGAATAATGCATCCTGCAGGTGACCCTTGAAGATGTTACCTGTCATGAACTTTGTAGGAGGCATGTATTTTAATCTTGCCTTAGGGAAGATTTCTCTTGCCATCTGAGCCTGTGACAGTTCAAGAAGGAATCCGTCTTCTGTGTTAGGATCCATTTCGAATGCGTGACCAAGACCCATCTGTTCTTCAGGAATGTTTGCAAGTACTGCGAACTGTTCGTTGATGAACTGGGAAGCTGTTACAGTGTGAGCAGCTTCGATAGCATCATCTGTTGTTAAGTAGTTATCTTCACCGGAGTTAAAGATAATTCCGCAGTAACCGATGATAACTCTGGACATGAACTGGTCAACTAATGTTCTCTGCATGTTGATGTCTCTGAAAAGAATACCGTAGATAGCGTCATTTAACATAACGTCTAATCTTTCTAATGCACCCATAGCAGCGATTTCAGGCATGCACATACCGGATGAGTAGTTACATAATCTGATATATCTGCCAACTTCTTCACCAACTTCGTCAAGAGCTTTTCTCATGATTCTGAAGTTTTCCTGAGTAGCATATGTACCACCGAAACCTTCAGTTGTTGCACCATAAGGTACATAGTCAAGTAATGACTGAGCTGTTGTTCTGATTACAGCGATGACATCAGCACCCTGTCTTGCAGCAGCCTGAGCCTGGATAACGTCTTCGTAAATGTTACCTGTAGCAACGATTACGTAGATATAAGGTTCTTTACCTTCGCCAATTGTGTCAAGATATTCCTGACGCTTAGCTTTCTGCATATCAATTCTTTCAAAAGTAGCCTTAATTGCAGGTTTTAAAGCTTCAGCAGCTTCTTCCTGTGAGCATGTAGGCAACTTAGTGATTTCTAATTTGCCGGCAGCAACTTCTTCAGCGATTTCCTGAGGAGTCTTGCCAGTCTGTACAATAGCATTACCCATCCAGTATGCTGCACCTGTTGGAAGAGCACCAGCTTCTTTTAAATGGTCAACTACAACGTTTGGAAGTGGGTTGTCAACTTCGTCTACTCCATCTACGCCTAACAGTCTAAGAATTGTTCTTTCTGTTGAAACTGTTGTATGACGATCAATAAAGTCCTGCATATCGTGAGCAATGTTTGCTGCATGCTGACGAGCGCTGTCAACAACCTTTTGGTCAAGATTTAATTTGCTTTTCATCCTTTTTCTCCTTACTTAATGTACTTTTTCGCACCTTCAATTATTTCAGAGCTGATTCCCAGCATCTTAGCAATATTCAGAGCATCCTTAGGCACTTCACCTTGCTTTTCTACTCTATACAGACGATAGTCCATATATTTCGATATTATATTTATCCTGTCACGACGCTTCGCATACTGAATCTCTCTGTTAAGAAGAGTAAAGTCCGCATCAGCAAGCCCTCTAACCTGCATGTTTACCACTCCTTCAGTTTCAGTTACTGTTTCAAAGTGTGTCGTAATCAGGGACATATACGGTTTTTTAATAAGATAATCGACTAGAGATTTTGTAAGTGCAAGTCCTTCTACAGGATTTGTACCTGACGCAATCTCGTCAATGAGGAGCAGAGTTCTTTCAACGCTGTGGTCAAGAATTTCCTTTAATTCTTCCATCTCACTGCCAAAGCTTGACAGCCCTCTTTCAAGAGACTGGCTGTCTCCGATAAGAATCTGCATATAATTGGATAATCCCAGTCTGGCTTTTTTTGCCGGCACAAAGAATCCATATTGTGCAAGTATGGTAACCTGCCCGGTAAGCTTAAGGGAAATGGTCTTTCCACCCATATTTGCACCGGTAATGCATGTCACTCCATCCTTTAATTCAATGGAAACAGGGCAATACGGCTTACCCTTTGATTTTAATATATCTTCAACCTGAAGATTTCTGCCATCGGTCACCTCGATTACATGTTCATCTACTATCTCAGGCTTTGTACATTCATGTTTGATCGCATACAATGCCTTACCTAAGACTAAATCTAATGCACCGATTTTTTCACAGTTTTCAAGAAGAACATCTGCATGCTTTGCAATTTCCATTGAAAGTCTGCGGCAAACAACCGCTTCCTCTTCTTCAAGCTCTGCATTTATCTCATCCATCTGGCGCATGATTTGGAAAACCGCCTCATTTGCCTTAAGCTGGAAGGTTATCGACATGTAATCCTGGTCAACAATCTCAAGTTCTTCGATGCTTTTTATCTTTTCAAGTTCTGCACTTGTCTTGGAAACCACCACATCGAACTTCGGTGTCAGCATTACTCCATGTTCTTTTCTCAGTTCTTCCCTTTTTGCCTTCTGTTCCCTGCGGATTGCAAGTTCGTACTCTCTCTTTTTACCTCTCAGTTCCCTGAGTTTCTCGGAAAACTCATCATATATGTAAAAAGTATTGATTCTGTCCATTCTTGGGTCCAATACATTCAGAAGCTCTTCAGTATCTTCCAAAATGTACTCCCCTGGAATCAACGGTTCATGATCTTTTACTGTAAGCTGCAGTAACTTTCTCATGTTCAAAAGAAGGCTTTTTATTTCAAAGATTTCAACGACAGCCAAGGTCTGATTTGCAGCACGGCTTATGGAATGGGATACTTCCTTTATCATCATAAACAGCTGCTGAATCTGATCTACTGTTTTTTCGTTATTGCGGACAAATTCTACCATATTGTCCAGCTTTTCAAATTCTTCTCTAAGCTCCTCTTCCTCTCCGGGAAAGTAAGGTTTCAATTCCTTAAGCTGTTTCTTCCCAAAGGGAGTGTTCAGATCTATGCTCTGCATCACATAGTCCAATCCTGTTTCGCTTCTGGTCTTAATGTTAGCCAATCTGCGATTTGAGCCCATTCTCATCTGTCAAAGCACCTCCCAAATTACACTCTTACATCAATCACAGGTATTGCAGGTAACGCTTCCTGCATTGCAGACACCAGTGCTTCGCTGTCAAAGGAATAGCCTCCCGGAGCCCAAGGATTAACTGTAATTGCTGCAATTTCGATATTCTTAAGCACATTGACTCTGAAACCTTTTTTTCTCCACAGACCCCAGTCCATGGCGCTCAGGAAGATTTTAGTAGGATCCTTGAGAACGAACTTCACTCTTCTAAGCTTCATAAGGTTAATTTCTGAAATCACGCTATTGGTGAATGCACCGGGTATGTATACATACTCTGTATCTTCGTCAATTGCATCATCTATGTATCTTGATGAGCCAAGTCCTGTAGCTAAATCCAGCTTCCTGCATCCGCCATTTTTATCTACAATCATAATCTTGTCATCAAAGTTGTTTTCTTCTATTATTCTTCTCGCTTCGCATTCTTCCAACTCCGGAATGGAATACAGATTTACAACGTGAGCTGTTTCATCTACCACTCTCTTCATGCTGCGCGAAAGCACCGCTCCAGTTGAAAGGATAATTGCGTCCGATGTTTCCGGAGACGCGATGGATTTTCTATCAATTGCACCATCGATTAAAATAATGCTGCATCCATATTCGAACATTTCCTGACACACCCTTTTGGTATCCATAGCTGCAGGTGTACCTGCAATCTGTACATATCCGCTGTCAGCCACTCTGCAGATAAGCAAGTCACCCATAGGTGTGGAAAATCTGGTCTTTCTTAAAATTTCAAGGCCTGCATCAGCCTTTTCGTAAAGCTGTGTAGGCACTGTAACTATTGTATCTTGGTCTAAGTAGATTCTAGGCTTTTCTGTTCCTGTAACCAGGTCCTGGCTTTCACCATCACGGCCGATAGAAGTGACGCCGAGAAAAATACCATCGTCAATTGCTTCTTCTATCAAAAAGTTCATTGCAGTGGTTTTACCGGCATTTTTTGCCATACCTACGATAGAAAGTGTCTTATATTTAGTTGACAGGTCATACAGTAGCCCCATTTTATCTTTTCCTCTTTTCATACCTATAGGGAGACCTGCCGGTCCCCCTATAGATGATGTTTTTATTTTTCTGCTGAAAGAATAATTATTTCTTATTTCTTTCGTGTCTAGCAAGGTTGGATGGTTCCATGAATCTGATTTCTGGACCTTCACCAAGAGCAGAAACACCCTGGTACTTGTATTCCTTCTTGCCTGTGCAGTAGTCGCACTTGCATTCTAAGTCTGGTAACTGAGGTTCAGTGTATGTAGTAATGATACCTTCGTAGTTTCTTAAGATTACCTTGTGTGGAGTCTGAGAAATTACGTACTGTGGCATTACTGGAGTCTTACCACCACCACCAGGAGCGTCAACTACGAATGTAGGAACTGCGTAACCTGAAGTGTGTCCTCTTAAACCTTCCATGATTTCGATACCCTTTGAAACAGGAGTTCTGAAGTGTTCGATACCCATTGAAAGGTCGCAGATGTAGATGTAGTAAGGTCTTACTCTGTTCTTAACTAGAGTATGCATTAAGTCTCTCATGATGTGCTTACAATCGTTAACACCTCTTAAAAGAACTGACTGGTTACCTAAAGGAATACCAGCATCTGCAAGCTTTCTAACAGCTTCCATAGCGTCTGGAGTCATTTCCTTTGGATGGTTGAAGTGAGTATTTAACCAGATTGGGTGATACTTCTTCAGCATTTCAACTAACTTGTCAGTAATTCTCATTGGCATTACAACTGGAGTTCTTGAACCGATTCTTACGATTTCTACATGAGGAATCTTTCTTAATTCGGAAATGATGTATTCTAAAACATCGTCTTCTACGCAAAGAGCGTCACCACCGGAAAGAAGTACGTCTCTAACCTGTGGAGTCTTTCTGATGTATTCGATACATGCATTGATATCTTCCATTGATCTTGCACCATCAGTTTCACCAGCAAGTCTTCTTCTTGTGCAGTGTCTGCAGTACATTGAGCACTGGTCAGTGATTAAGAATAAAACTCTGTCTGGATATCTGTGAGTTAAACCAGGAGCTGGAGAGTCAGCATCTTCGTGAAGAGGGTCTAAGTCATCAGCTTCGGATCTGTGCATTTCCTTTAAAGTAGGAACTGCCTGCATTCTTACTGGACATCTTGGATCGTCTGGGTCCATGATGGAAGCATAGTAAGGAGTGATACCTACTCTGAAACCACCGATAACCTTTTCGATTTCTTCCTTTTCCTGTTCAGTTAAATTTACAACCTGACAAATATCTTCAACAGTTGTTAATCTGTTTTCTACCTGCCAATGCCAGTCATTCCACTGTTCATCAGTAACGTCTTTGAATAAAGGAATGTCTTTCCAATTTCTTACAGCCATATTAATCTCCTTAAATTTGTTAATTTGATTTGGTTTTTATAAATGCACTTAAATTAAGCGTACATTTCTTCGAATAATTTTCTTAAGCCAGCATGTTCTCTTAAGCACTGCAGAGTGATTGCAGCGTGGCCCTTAGTGTAACCGTTACCAATAATCATGTTAACGTCCTTACCAACACCTTCAGCTCCTAATGCAGCCTTTGTGAAGGAAGTAGCCATTGAGAAGAAGTATACTGTACCTTCGTCCTTAGTTGCTAAGATGGAAGCCATTTCTGTGTTTTCGATGTTTACACAGTTGATTACTACGTCGAATAATTCGCCGTTAGTTAATTCCATAGCCTTGTTGTACATTCCAACTGCATCTGTAGCATCTAAGTGGAAATATTCGTCAGCTAAATCAAGAGCTCTTGCTCTGTCTTCTGACTTCTGGGAACCAGCAGCGCATACTACCTTACCAGTTACACCAGCTCTCTTCTTAGCTTCGTATAAGCAAAGAAGACCTGACTTACCGCCACCACCGATTACAAGAACCTTCTGACCGGACTGAACTAATTTAGCAGCCTGAGCAGGAGCACCTGCAACGTCTAAAGCAGAAAGTGCTAATCCTTCTGGCATATCATCAGGAATGATTCCATAGATGCCAGACTGGAATAAGATTGCCTGACCCTTAATATCAACCTGGTCGATTGCAGGTCTCATTTCAAGGATTTCATCAATCTTTAATGGAGTTAAGGATAAGGATACTAAAGTAGCAATCTTGTCGCCAACCTTTAAATCACCTACGTAAGCAGGTCCGATTTCCTTAACTGTACCTAAAAGCATACCGCCGGAACCAGTCCATGGGTTTTTGTGCTTGCCAGCTTTTTCTACGATTGACATCATAGTTTCTTTAACTTTGTTCATTTCAGCTTCATCGCCTTCGATGTCAGCTGGCTTCTTGCCATCGCAAGCTCTTCTTACGATTTCTGTGAAAGAAGCGGAGTCGATGTTTAATGTCTGAACATCGATTAGAACTTCGTTGTCATAGATTTCCATTGTGTTGTCAATTACGTCAGCTGGCTGTGGTAATACTCCCTTTGGAGAGATTACTCTGTGTGTACCATATGGGCATCCTTTTTTCATTTTCATTTTCCTCCTAGAAAATCTTATAAATTTTGAACCCGAATCGCTCGAGTACAACTTACCAATTTAATTATATTACAACCCCATTGATTTTTCTATATAAAAGTATGAAACGCTTTGCAATATAGTACAAGAATTATGCGTACAGTTCAGCAAATAACTTCATAATTCTTTCGTCTTCTCTAAGAACCTGAAGTGCAGCGTTTGCATGTCCCTTTGTATAGCCGTTACCGATTAGCATGTTAACGTCCTTACCAACACCTTCAGCTCCTAATGCAGCCTTTGTGAAGGAAGTTGCCATTGAGAAGAAGTATACAAGGCCGTTATCTTTACATGCTAAGATTGAAGACATTTCTGTGTTAGGAATGTTAACTACGTTGATAACTACGTCAGCTAATTCACCATCAGTTGCTTCCATGATTTCGTTGTACATTCCAACTGCATCTGTAGCATCTACTACTAAGTATTCGTCAGCACACTTTACAGACATAGCTCTGTTTAATGACTTTTTGAATCCATCTACGCAGATAACCTTACCGTTGATACCAACCTGCTTCTTAGCCTGCCAGCAGCAAAGGATGCCGGACTTTCCGCCACCACCCATTACAACTACAGTGTCGCCAGGCTTGCAGATTTTAGCTGTCTGAGCAGGAGCACCTGCAACGTCAAGAACTGATAATGCTAATTCCTTAGGCATGTCCTTAGGAAGGATTCCGTATAATCCGGACTGGAATAAAATAGCTTCACCCTTTACGTCAACCTGGTCGATTTCAGGTCTTACTTCTTTGATTTCTTCGATCTTAAGTGGAGTTAAGGATAAGGATACTAATGTAGCAATCTTGTCACCAACTCTTAAATCTCCTTCAAAGTTAGGTCCGATAGCTTTTACCTTACCGATTAACATACCGCCGGAACCTGTCCATGGATTCTTGTGCTTACCGGTAGTTTCAACGATATTCATGATGATCTTCTTGATTTCTTCAACATCTCCGCCAGCTCTCTTTTCGATTTCTGTGAATGATGCAGAGTCAATGTTTAATGTATGTACATCGATTAAAACTTCGTTATCATAGATTTCCATTGTGTTATCGATAACATCCGCAGGCTGTGGTAATACACCCTTTGGTTCGATTACTCTGTGTGTTCCGTAAATGTCACCTTTTTTAAATTCCATTGTTTATTTGTCTCCTTTTCTTTTCAAAACTTCGCTATAAATATATTAAGCAAGTTCTGTGCCATATGCATAATTCTCTTATACATATCAGGGGTCCACGGTAGCTTTGTTGAGATTGACACATTTTTATCACTTTCGATTATTTTTGCAGGCAAGCAACAGTTCGTTTCTTTGAACCGATTTCGTTTCATACAAAAACAATGCGAACCGAAATATGTTCGCATTGTTTTCCAGTCGATTTTATTCTGCTTTCCATCTGCAAAAAAGTCTGCCTAGAGCTCATACTTTTTCTTCTTCCTAACAAGCTGAGTCTGGCTTATCCCTATAGCCTTTGCAGCCTTTCTGGTTGACCCGTATTTTTCACAGGCATACTTAATCAGACCCTTTTCATACTCATCAACAGCTTTCTGCAAATCTATTTCCTGCTGCAGTCCGTTATCAGCGCCCGGCGCATCTAGCTCCATAATATCACTGTGATTATCTTTCATTACATCCATAAGAGTTATATCCTCACCGCCGGCCCCAATCATCAGCCTCTGTACTGTATTTTCAAGTTCCCTGATATTTCCCGGCCATTGCTGCTGCTTCAGATACTCCATGGCACTATCGGATATACCCCTTTTAACACCAAACTTCTTGTTATACTTAGAAAGAAAATGATTTACTAAAACAGGTATATCTTCAGGTCTTTCCTCAAGGCTCGGTATCTTTATCGGCACCACATTAAGTCTGTAATATAGATCTCGTCTGAACTTGCCCTCTTCTACAAATTTTTCAAGATTCCTGTTGGTCGCCGATATTATTCTTACATTGGTTTTGACAGGAGTTGTCCCTCCAACCCTGTAAAATTCACCATCCTGAATAACTCTCAGCAATTTTGCCTGCATCTCAAGAGGCAGCTCTCCGATTTCATCGAGGAACATAACCCCATTGTTTGCCAGTTCAAAATACCCTTTTTTGCCTGTGTTGCTGGCTCCTGTAAACGCTCCTTTTTCGTATCCGAAAAACTCAGATTCTATCAGCGACGGAGAAATGGCGCCACAGTTGATTTTTACAAAAGGCTGAAGACGTCTTTCACTGTTTTTTTGTATTATATTAGCTGCCTTTTCCTTACCTACACCGGTATCTCCGAAAATCAGTACATTGCAGTCGTATTTCGAAACCTTAGTCATATCCTCAAGGACCTTAATCATCGCTTTGCTTCTGAAAACAAAATCCTCCATCAGAGTCTTCCCGATGAGTTCCTGCACATAAGGGCTCTCAATCTTATCCTCTTCTTCCGCATCGGCTTTGTGTTCTACTACTTGAACATTTTCAAAATATGGCGCAAGCTCTTTTACCAGTTCAACGTCAAACTCGTTATATCCTTCCAGGTAGCCTTCTGCCCCTCGCACATCCAGAGACTTGGATAAAGACTCTGTAATGTACAGAGCAATATTAAGATTGTTGATAAGATTGGCAAAGAGCACCGTTCCGCCCGGTTTTGTAGCAAGAATATTGATGGTTTCAGCTCCCGGTATCTCTGCACAGTTTACAGAAAGGTCATAAAGAGACTCTTCTCCGATTTTTTCCATGCACTCAACAGGCTTTAATATGTCTAGAAAACTAACTTCATCAAATACTTCAGAAATCAGGTCATCTATTCCCTTTCCTGCGATTATAGTATTGCTTCGCTTGTCCAAAAGACACTTTATCACACAATCAACGCCCAGCTCCCTTCTTATTACATATCCGTAAAGAAGATTTGTAATCATGCTGTCTCCAACGATGAGGAACTTCTTCTTATCTCCGATAAGACTCTTGAGTCTGAAAGGAGTCCCCGACTGGTCAAAGGCAAACATAAGGATATCATGAGGCATATCTTCCGGTGCCTTGACTACAGGAATAAGGTTATGCACGATAACATATCCCTTTGCTTCTACCTGGTGAAAGGCTTTATCTACAGATATTATATCCTCTATGTACATGGGCATGGAAGCCGCAGAAGCATTGCAAATAACCAAATCTCCTACCTTCAGACCCTTTTGATTATCGTAGTCCTTGCCTATTTCTTCAACAACACCCATTACCAACCCTCCGGTATCAGATATTGGATTGTGAAGTTTCCCCCTTCTTATTATAATGTCGATTATATTCTGTTTAATTCGCTTATCATCGTTGTTGGATTCCGTGCATATCTGCTTAAATCCGGTACCTTCAAGATGGATTCGCTTTATGGATACTCTGAGCTCGTCAGGATAAATATTTCTGTTATTGTCAAGTTTCCACGCCGAAGTCGGCAAAACATGTTGTGGTTCGAGGACTCGTCTTTTACCATATTTATTTGGCATTTTGTGTTCACTCCTTTTTTGCTGAACATAAATCGGTTCATTTTCTTCGTATTTTCAATGATATACTATTGGCACGCATTTTGCAATATATAAATGGTGTGAATTCAAACTAACAAAATAGTTCTATATTTTTACGTAAAAAGGAGAATAATAATGGAAAACAAAATTACTTCAACATTAAGACTTAGAATGTCCGCTAAGGATGCACACTACGGTGGAAATCTTGTAGATGGTGCTCACATGGTTCACTTATTTGGTGACGTTGCTACTGAATTATTAATCAAGTGCGACGGAGACGAAGGTCTTTTCTGTGCATACGATAATGTAGAATTCTTAGCTCCTACATATGCAGGCGACTACATCGAAGCTTATGGTGAAATCACAAAGATTGGTAACACTTCAAGAAAGATGAGCTTCGAAGCTAGAAAGGTTATCGCTGCAAGACCTGACATCAGCGACTCCGCAGCTGACTTCTTAGAAGAACCTATCGTTGTAGCAAGAGCTACAGGTACTTGCGTAACTCCAAAGGACTGCAAGAGAAAATAACGAATCTTCATAATCATATGCCGTTTCACGGCTTTGCGGCGTTGCCGCAAGGAAGATTCGATATATTTTTCTCGGCTGTACCCGGAAATTATAAGGAAAACACGATAATTACTAATACATCTTTTATGAAAAAAGAGCCTTGCTTCTCGCAAGGCTCTTTTTTCATCTATTTCAGCATTTTTTCAAATATTCGATCTCCTCTCTTGTCAGCTTGCGGTAGTGG
>JAQXRN010000263.1 GCA_029218545.1 Bacillota bacterium
AACTGCAGATGAATTAACAAAAGGATTATCCCTTGCAAAGGTTACTGTAACTGTAAGATAGTTTACTCATAAGGGGGAAGAGGTCTTCCCCCTTTCTTTTTTTAACTCAATAGACGATGTAGTGATTAACGTGAAAGATAACTATATCATAGAAATGCTCAATATCAGAAAAGAGTTCCCTGGTATAGTAGCAAATGATGACATAACCCTGCAGCTTAAAAAGGGCGAAATACATGCTTTGCTTGGAGAAAATGGTGCAGGCAAATCCACACTTATGAGTGTGCTTTTCGGACTATATCAGCCTGAAAAGGGTGAAATCAGAAAAAATGGAGAAGTTGTTCATATTAATAATCCTAATGACGCCAATGATTTAGGAATAGGTATGGTACATCAGCACTTTAAGCTGGTGGAGATTTTTAGTGTTTTAGAAAACATTATTTTAGGTGTAGAACCTAACAAAATGGGTTTCATTCAGAAAAAAGAAGCCAGAGAAAAGGTAATGGCCTTAAGTGAAAAATATGGTCTTAAGGTAAATCCTGATGCTATTATTGAAGATATTTCAGTAGGAATGCAGCAGAGAGTTGAAATACTTAAGATGCTTTATCGTGAAAATGAAATTCTTATTTTCGATGAACCTACGGCAGTTCTTACTCCGCAGGAAATAGATGAATTAATGAAAATTATGAGAAGCTTTGCTGATGAAGGAAAGTCCATTCTCTTTATTACCCATAAATTAAATGAAATAATGGCCGTGTCCGACAGATGTACAGTATTGAGAAAGGGTAAGTATGTTGGCACTGTTAATACAAAGGAAACAACAAAAGAAGAACTTTCCAAGATGATGGTAGGCAGAGATGTAAGCTTTAAAGTAGAAAAAACTGATGCTAAACCAGGTGAAATAATTCTTTCAGTTGATAATGTATGTGTTCAGTCCAAGTTAGGTGGACATGATTCTGTAAGCAATGTAAGTTTTGATGTAAAGGCAGGGGAAATTGTGTGCCTTGCAGGTATTGATGGAAATGGTCAGACAGAATTTGTTCAGGCACTGACAGGGCTGGATAAGGTTAAATCAGGCAAAATCACCCTTTGCGGACAGGATATTACAAAAGCCAGCATAAGAACCAGAAGTAAGATAGGCATGAGCCACATTCCTGAAGACAGACATAAGCATGGCTTGATTTTAGATTATTCACTTGAAGATAACATCGTTCTGCAGCGTTATTATGAGCCGGAATTTCAGAAAAAAGGCTTCATAAACAGACCCGCTATTCGTCAATATGCCGAAAAGATTATTGACCAATACGATGTCAGAAGCGGACAGGGACCTATTACTTTGGCAAGAAGTATGTCCGGTGGCAATCAGCAGAAAGCGATAGTAGGAAGAGAAATAGATAAAGATCATAAGCTTCTTGTTGCAGTACAGCCAACAAGAGGCATGGACGTTGGAGCTATTGAATATATTCACAAGCAGCTTATAGCAACTCGCGATGAAGGAAAGGCTGTCCTCCTCGTTTCCCTCGAACTTGAGGAAGTAATGAACGTAAGCGACAGAATCCTTGTAATGTATGAGGGCGAGATTGTAGGTGAACTTGATCCTAAGAAAACTAATGTTGAGGAATTAGGTCTTTATATGGCAGGCGCCAAGAGAGATGGAAAGGAGGCTAAAAATGAGTAAAAATAAGAATAACGCTGTTACTCTAAACAGCCTCAAGTCATTTTCAAACAGTCAAAGCTTTGACGCAATTAAAGCCGCTGTAATGGCAGCAGTATTGGGATTGGTGTTCGGTTTCATCGTAATGTTAATTGCTAACCCGTCTCAGGCGCTTAGTGGATTGAATGCAATACTGATTGGAGGATTAAGAAGACTGCCGGATGTATTCTATTATGCTACTCCTCTGATTATGACAGGTCTTGCAGTTGGATTTGCTTATAAGATGGGCATGTTCAACATTGGTGCATCAGGTCAGTTTACTATGGGCATGTTCTTTGCTATGTATGTTGGCTTTATGTTTGACCTTCCTCCTGTGATTCATTGTCTTGTTGCAGTAATAGCAGGTATGATAGGTGGAATGATATGGGGATTTATCCCGGGTTTCTTTAAAGCATATTTCAATGTAAACGAAGTAATTACTTCCATCATGTTCAACTATATCGGAATGTACCTGGTAGATATGTGGGTTCAGTCAAATAGCAAGATGTATGTGCCGTCAATGACAAGAACTGCTTACCTTCCTGCAAGCGTACAGCTTACATCACTGGGATTTACGGGTTCAAGTGTGAGCGTAGCTATTATTTTCGCAATACTTGTTGCTGTAATGGCATATATCGTTTTATACAAGACTACTTTCGGTTACGAACTTCGTGCAACGGGATTTAACAAGTATGGCGCAGAATATGCCGGAATGAACGGAAAGAGGAATATTGTTCTTACCATGGTTATTGCAGGTGCAATGGCTGGCATAGGCGGAGCATTTTCCATATTGGCTCCATCAGTAATTTCCGGAAGCAGCATGACTTATGAACCTGTTAACATCATAGCAAATGAAGGTTTTGATGGAATTGCGGTAGCTTTACTTGCAAGCTCAAACCCTATCGGTATAATATTCTCAGCATTATTTATTTCACTGTTAAAATGTGGCGGTACTCTTGCCAGCCTATTCGGTTTCAAACCTGAAATAATAGATGTAGTAATTGCTGTAATAATTTACTTCTCAGCATTTGCAATGTTTATGAACGAAATTTTCAGAGCAAAGATATCCAAGCTGATGGGCAGGAAAAAGAAAGAAAAAGAGGAGGTGTAGTACATGGATATTATTTGTTATTTAATTCAAGGTACGCTTCCTGTTGCGATTCCGCTTCTTCTGGTTGCACTTGGAGGTATGTTCAGTGAACGAAGCGGTGTTATAAACCTTGCACTTGAAGGTATTATGCTTTTTGGAGCATTTGCCGGATGTTTATTTGTTTATCTGTTTACCGGTTCATTTGGCAATATTCAGTTATTGTTAATTGCAGGAACGGTAGTAGCTGCCATTGGAGGCATAATCTATTCGCTGTTATTATCATATGCAGCCATCAATATGAAAGCTGACCAGACAATAACAGGTACTGCTATGAATATGCTTATTCCTGCTTTGGTTCTACTGATATGTAAAATGACATTTAACAGTGATGGTATAACTACAAATGCCAACTTTTATATAAGAGAAGTACCTGTGCTCAGCAATATTCCTGTTATTGGAGATCTTTTCTTCAAAAACACATATCTGACTGTGTACATTGGCTTTGCGCTTATGTTAATTCTGACTATTTTATACCATAAATCTTCATTCTGCCTGCGTCTTCGCGCCTGTGGCGAACATCCTCATGCAGCAGATTCTGTTGGTATAAATGTTTACAAGATGCGTTATGCAGGTGTTTCTATTTCAGGCTTTTTAGGTGGTATAGGCGGTTTCTTCTATGCAGTAGGAATTATGGATGCAAACTGCAATGGACATACAGGTGTTGCCGGCTTTGGTTTCTTGGCTTTAGCGGTAATGATATTTGGCCAGTGGAAACCGGAAAAAATATTGCTTGCAAGTTTGTTCTTCGCATTTTTGAGAACTCTTGCATACTCTGTACCTTTAATACCATTCCTGTATAATTTAGGTATTAATACTGCATATTACAGAATGCTTCCTTACGTGGTTACAATGATTGTATTAGCATTTACATCAAAGCATTCAAAAGCTCCAAAGGCAGAAGGTATTCCGTACGACAAGGGACAGAGATAACACAATTGATTATTAGGGGACGTATTTCAAGCGTCCCCATTTTTCCTATATAGTGAGGATTAAATTTTTATGTTTTTACCTATAAATAAATATGATATGAATGAAAGAGGCTGGGAAGAGGTGGATTTTGTTCTTGTGACAGGTGATGCATATGTAGACCATCACTCCTTCGGAACTGCTATTATTGGCAGAGTTCTGGAAAGTCACGGATACAAGGTTGCAATTCTTGCCAGACCTGATTATAAATCAGCTGAGGACTTTCGTCGCTTTGGAAAACCGCGTCTGGGCTTTCTTATTAACAGCGGCGTTGTTGACTCAATG
>JAQXRN010000264.1 GCA_029218545.1 Bacillota bacterium
CTTATTCCTGAATTTGTGGGTAGACTTCCTGTAATAGTAACCCTTGATGAACTTTCAGAAGATGCATTGGTAAGAATAATTAAAGAACCAAAAAATGCACTTCTTAAGCAGTACAAGAAGCTTCTTGCTATTGATGGCGTAGAACTTGAAATGGATGAAGAAGCAGTTAAGGCTGTTGCACGTCAGGCTATTGCACGTAAAACAGGCGCCAGAGGACTTAGAAGCATTATGGAAAGCACTATGACAGAAATAATGTATGAGATACCTTCTCGTGAGGATGTGAAGAAGTGCGTCCTGACAAAGGAAACAATCGAGCGCAAGTCTAAACCAAAGCTTTTGCTGGAATCCGGCAATGAATTAAAAGACCAAGAAGCAACCGCTTCATAATAAGGCGACTTCGGTCGCCTTTATTTTTGCAAAAAATAGGAAAGGGGGAACTACCTTGAATAACTTAGATGATGAGATTTTAGAACTTCTTGTTGATGATAAACAGGAAGAACCAGAAAAGACTATACCATGCATTCCTCTAAGAGGTCTGCTGATTTTTCCAAATACAGTACTTCATTTTGATGTAGGCAGAGAAAAATCCATTAAAGCCTTAGAGGCTGCTATGAATAATGACAAGCTACTCTTTGTGTCCTCCCAGAAAGACGAGAACGTTCTCATCCCTACAAAGGATGATTATTATAAAGTGGGAACGGTAGTGAAGATTAAGCAGATGCTTAAGATTCAGGGAGACACTGTAAGAGTTTTAGTGGAAGGACTCTACAGAGCTGCCATCAACGAAGTAGTAACTGAAGAACCATTTATTTCAGTATCCCTTAAAGAACTTAAGAGTACTCCTTTAGATAATGAAGATATTGAGCTTCAGGCTATGCTGAGAGTAGTAATGAATACATTTGAGGAATATTTAAGCCTGAATACTTCTATAAAGGCGGACCTATATGACCTCACAGAGATAATGGATAATCCTGAAATGATTGCCGATACCATTGCTATTCAGCTTGATGTGGACATATCAAAGAAACAGGAAGTTCTGGAAGCCCTTGATATTAAGGAAAGACTTACTGTTCTTAACAGAATAATATTTGAAGAGAATCAGATTTTAAGGCTTGAAAAGCAGCTAAGTGAACAGGTTCAGGAAAATGTAAAGCAGAATCAGAAAGAATATTACCTTCGTGAACAGATGAAGGCAATTCAGAATGAGCTTGGATTTGGAGAAGATGCTGTTTCTGAGGCTAAAGAATGGGAAGAAAAGTTAAAAGCTTTAAACCTCGACAAAAAGATTGAGGAAAAAGTTTTAAAAGAAATAAACAAGTTTACCAAGATGATGCCGTCATCTGCCGAAAGCGGTGTTATCAGAAACTATATAGAGACAATAATTGCTCTTCCATGGAATAAAGCGTCAAGAATAAATACAGACATTAAGAAGGCTGAAAAAATCCTTAATGAAGACCATTATGGTCTTGATAAGGTTAAAGAAAGAATTCTTGAATATCTTGCTGTAATACACCTTTCAAAGGGGATAAAAGGTCCTATAATATGTCTTGTTGGTCCTCCGGGAGTAGGTAAGACTTCCATCGCAAAGTCCATTGCAAGAGCCACCGGAAGAGAGTTTGTAAGAATGTCTTTAGGCGGTGTACGTGATGAAGCAGAAATCAGAGGCCATAGAAGAACATACATAGGTGCTATTCCGGGCAGAATAATCAGTTCCATTAAGGATGCAGGAACCAATAATCCTGTATTCTTATTTGATGAAGTTGATAAAATCGGCTCTGATTTTAAGGGGGATCCTGCATCAGCACTGCTTGAAGTGCTTGATCCTGAACAGAATAAGGAATTCCAGGACCATTTTCTTGAAATACCATTTGACCTTTCAAATGTGATGTTCATCACAACTGCAAACAGTACCGATACCATTCCGAGACCGCTTCTTGACAGAATGGAAGTAATTGAAGTATCCGGTTATACAGAAGAGGAAAAGGTAAAAATCGCTCAGAGATATCTTATTCCTAAACAGATGAAGGCTCATGGCCTGAAGAAGAAAAATTTTGCCATGAGTGAGAAGGCTATCAGGGAATTAATTAATTTCTATACAAGAGAGTCCGGCGTTAGAAACCTTGAAAGAGAAATCGGAAGCCTTTGCAGAAAGGTTGCAAGAAAGATTGTGGCAAAGAAGGCACAGAGCTACAGAATAACTCCAGCAGGCCTTGAAAACTATCTCGGAAAGCACAGATACAGATACGACCTGATGAAAGATGAAAGTGAAGTAGGTGTTACTACAGGAATGGCATGGACTCAGGTTGGTGGAGATACGTTGTTTATTGAAACCGCCCTTGTTCCCGGCAGCGGTAAAATTGAGCTTACAGGGCAGCTTGGAGATGTAATGCAGGAATCTGCTAAGACAGCCATTACATATATTCGTTCCATTGCGTCAGAATATGATATTGAGGAAGATTTCCACAAAAAATATGACCTTCATGTGCATGTTCCGGAAGGTGCAGTACCAAAGGATGGTCCTTCAGCAGGGGTAACAATGTTTACTGCAATAATGTCCACTTTGACAGGCATACCTGTTAGAAAGGATGTTGCAATGACAGGAGAAATTACCCTTAGAGGCAGAGTTCTTCCTGTTGGTGGAATCAAAGAAAAGGTTTTAGCTGCTCACAGAGCCGGCATAAGAACAATTTTGCTTCCGGCTGAAAATAAAGCTGACATTGACGATATTCCTCAGTCAGTAAGAAGACAGCTGAATTTTGTGCTTTTGGAAAAAGCGCAGGAAGCATTAAAATATGCACTAGAAGAAAGTAAAGGTTTGTAGTATGATAATAAAAGAAGCATCATTAGAAACTGTGGCGGTTAAAGCATCCCAGTATCCTGAAGACAACATGGTTGAAATTGCCTTTGCAGGCAGATCAAATGTGGGCAAGTCTTCACTTCTAAACCTTCTGACTAACAGAAAGAGTCTCGCACGTGTTTCCGGCAGTCCCGGCAAAACGAGGACCATCAATTTCTACAGGATTAATAATCAGTTTAGAATTGTAGACCTTCCTGGTTATGGATATGCCAAGGTTTCAAAATCCATGAGCAAGGAATGGGGTCCGATGATGGAAGAATACCTTGAAAAAAGACAGGGACTGAAGAAGGTTATTCAGCTGGTAGATATCAGACATGCGCCATCTGCTCAGGATATACAGATGTATGAGTATCTGAGACATTATGGTCTCGATGGAATTGTTGTTGCAACGAAGGCCGACAAGGTTTCTAATAATGAAATGCAAAAATGCATAAGCGTAATTAGAAAAGCCCTTCAGCTTGGACCTGAAGATAAGGTTATTCCTGTTTCTGCACTCAAGAGAAAGGGTCATGAGAAGCTCCTTTCTGAAATGGAAAAACTTTTGGAGGAATAAATGCGTTATATTGGATTCAGAATGCTTGCAGGCCGAATTAAGGCCATATCGGCCATGATGAAGGATAGAGAAGTTCCTTTTCGAAAGAAATTGCTAATTATCGCAGGGATTATTTATCTTTTTCTGCCTTTAGATTTAATACCGCCAATATTGGGACCTTTTGGATTCATTGATGATATAGTCCTATGGCTGTGGATAATCTGGCATCTGAAGGATACTTTAGATCAGTATTGGACGGGGGCGTCTGAATGTGATATGTCGAAGGACTTTAAAAGAAAGGATATTGTAGAAGGTGTTGAATTCACTGTAGATCAGGAGGATAAGGATGAGTGAAAGCAATAAAGTAAATGGTACGATTCTATTTACTGAAGAACAGATTAGACAGAGAGCAAAAGAACTTGGACAGCAGATTTCAAAAGATTTTGAAGGAGAGTCACTTTATTTGGTGTGTACCCTTAGAGGTGGTGTTGTTTGGATGGGTGACATAATGAAGAACATCTCAAATGATACTGAAATCGACTTTATGTCTGCCTCCAGCTACGGTTCAGGAACAACTTCAAGCGGAGTCGTAAAGATTAAAAAAGACCTGGATGGAGATATTACCGGCAAGAATGTAATAATTGTCGAAGATATTGTGGATACAGGAACTACCTTAAAACACATAAAATCTTATTTGGAAGATAAAAATCCAAAATGTGTTAAGATTTGTACTCTTTTAGACAAGCCGTCGAGAAGAGTTGCAGATATAGAAGCCGATTACATCGGTTTCACCATCGATAACTTATTTGTAATAGGATATGGGCTTGACTTCAATCAGAAGTATAGAAACCTGCCTTACATAAGTTATCTGGACGATTAATAATTTTTAAAAAAGGAGATATATACCAATGGCTTACGAAGTAAAAATCGGATTATCAAACAAACACGTTCATTTAAGCAAAGAACACATCGCAATTTTATTCGGCGAAGGACATGAATTAACTCCAACAAAGGATTTAGTTCAGCCAGGTCAGTTCGCTTGTGACGAAAAGGTCGATATCGTTGGACCTAAGAACACTTTAAAGGGAATCAGAGTATTAGGACCTGCAAGACCTGAAACTCAGGTAGAACTTGCTATGACAGATGCAAGAGGAATCGGCATCAAAGCTCCAGTAAGAGAATCCGGCAAGTTAGAAGGAACTCCAGGATGCAAGCTAGTTGGACCTTGCGGTGAAGTTGAATTAGACCACGGCGTAATGGTTGCAATGAGACACGTTCACTTAAACGACGAACAGGCTGCAGAAGCCGGCGTTAAGGATGGCGAAATCGTATCCATCAAGATCGAAGGCGAAAGAGGATTAGTATTCGACAACGTTCTTGTAAGAGCAGGCGCTAAGCACGAAAGAGAAGTACATCTTGACACTGACGAAGGTAACGCAGCAGGTTGCGGACCGGATGCAGTTTGCACAATTATTAAATAAGAAATACTTATAAGAAACGGAGCACCGGAGGCTTACATACGGCCAATGGTGCTCTTTAAATTGCATCAAATCTTACTTGCCTTGTTGACTTTTTTGCAAAAGTATATATAATAATTAAGGTGAATATGAGAATAATTCTCATATTTGAAGAATTGTTCAACTGTTAAAATGTTAAGCGTAATTAATTTTTGAAAAAAGCTTTATGAACAAAGTTACGTCAGCTTAGTATTGGAGAAGACAAAAATGGCAACCTATAATACTGAACAGAGAAATGAGCTTATTAGATTTTTAACTCAAAATAAAGAAAAAGCATTTTCCATTGATGATATATGCGAAGGCATGGCAAAGGATGAATCCTTCATCACGCCTCCTGGTAAAAGCACAGTATACAGGCTGATTCCAAAGCTTGTTGAAGATAAGCTTGTCAGGGAGTTTACACCTTTAAAGAGCAGAAGGAAGGTTTATCAGCTGGTGGGCGGTGAGTCCTGTGTTCGACATATGCATTTAAAATGTACCTGCTGCGGCAAGATAATTCACAGGAGCGATGAACAAACTAAGAACTTGGCAGAGATAATAGCATTGAGCAATAGTTTTTTTGTTAATTCAGGGGAAACAACACTCTTTGGAACATGTCAGGGGTGCAGTAATAGAGGGTAGTATGAGGAGACTATTAAATATTTTTTTATGTCTGGCTGTTATTTTTTCATTTACAGCCTGCGGACAGCCGAACAATTTGTTAGATGATGATAAACCGACCATAGTATGCACAGGCTTTGCCCAAT
>JAQXRN010000265.1 GCA_029218545.1 Bacillota bacterium
TATGTTTAAGTGAGTTTCAAAAGTTACCTTACTTTTCTTAGGTTCAGTCTTTGTTACCTTGTTAAACAAGTTTGCTTCTTTTCCGTAATTATTACTGTATTCTTTGCTACTACTGAACCAGTTTATATCAGAAGTAAACTCATTAAACTTGTTCTTGCTTCCATGATATACAGTTAATAGGTTCCCGTTTTCATCTCTTACTTTACTGTCCTTGAAGTATTCCTGCTGTTCTTTTGTTAGCTGTCGACCTTCACTGTCAGATAATGAAAATTCTGTTTTTTCTCCATTAAAAAAGGTACCTTCATTAGGCACCTCTACTTCTATTCTACGTATCTGTTGTCCACCATTTCGTCTATCTTTCGATTGTACGAATCGTTTAGAATCTGATTGACCACTTCCATAAACTCCGGAGGATAGATTTTTGCTAGGAAGGATTTCGTCTGAAAGTGCTTCATCGTTATACGAAAGTGCTTCGCTTCCTCCATCTTCATAGTCTCTTCTTCTAAATGCACCTCTGTCATAATTTGGATAAGCCTCCCTTCTTTCGGCATTGGAGAAATTCGCTCTTTCCGTTACAGCTCTAGCCTCTTTTTCCCCCATCAAATTTCTGTAAAATTCATATTTAACATCATCGTCAATTTTATCCAAATTATAGTATTTTTTTATAAAGTCGTCAACTAAAGCAGTAGAGCGTGGATAATCCTTGTCTCCTGCTGCTTCATCTTCTTTTCTTGCCGTTTCCATCTCTATAGGCATAATTTTATCTATAAATTTTGCAATTTCTTTTCTTACGATTTTTAATGCTAATTCTTTATTTCCACCTCTTTCGAACCCTTCAATACTTTGTATTGCATGCTGAGTTTCATGCAATAAAGTTCTTTTTAATTCGTCAGCCCTTCTATAAGCATCTTCCCTTATCTTTATAGTATTTATGCTCTTATTGTACGCAGCTCTTGCCACATTCGGTCCATATGGAATAACCTCTATGCCTACAGTTTTGAGCTGAGGATATGCCTCATACAAAGTATCATGAGATAGAATATGAGACAATATTTTTACTTTTCTTCCTTCAAACTTCTTTGAAAGAGTATTATACTCACTTGCCTCTCCTTTAGTCATCTTTGCCAACATAAACTTTTGGAGCAGTTCGTTCATTCGTTTATAATCAGGATCACTTAACAAGTCGGCACCTCCACTAGTTCTTACTACCGCTTTGCTATCGTCAATTTCATATCTCCACTTATGATCATTGCCATACTTCCATCCGGTTTTTTCCATATTTCTTCAGGACTTGCACCCTGATTTCGCATTTCAACAGCTCTATCTTTTAATGACAAATCCGCAGTACCACTATTAACACCCGCAATGGAATATTTAATATCGCTATCGCCCTCTGTAGTCAAATTAGAATCTGCTTCACTTGCCTTGCCCATTTCCTTATAAGCTTTATCAAAGGTATTCTTAATCTGTTCCAGCTGTTTGGCTTCTTTACTTCCTGCTGCAGCCATTTTGATTAAGTGTTTAATGTGGTTATATATCTTTTGGAATATGTTAGGCTGTTTTGCTGACAGATTCTTTACAAAGGCTTCATCGGTAAATGGGTAACTATTTCCCTACCCTTCAAAATAATTTGGATGAGTGCATTTTCATATGATAAAATATAAAAAATAGAACATGGTAATATACTTTTAATGGAGGTGTGCAAAAATGATAGCAATTTTCGTCATCATCTGTATTGCTGCCTTTATAGGCGGATTTTTGCAGGAAATGTATATCGATAAACACTATAGCGAGGAACAGAAACGACAGCGATCTCAGAGACAAAAAGAAACGGCAAAAGCTGTTGGGCTAGGTTTAACCATTGGCGCCGTTGAGGTTTTCAGGACAGTACTTAAAGAAAAGAAATAATGGCGCATATAAAAGGCTGAAAATTAATGCTCCTATGCTATAATTCTCAGCCCTTGTTTATTACACTTTTTATGTGTGAAATAAGTATTTTTTCTTTTATCCCTATTCCACTCTGATATTCACAATCTCTGCAGATGCAACTGCTGCTTCAATCAATGCTTCACAGTCAAGCTTGCTTTCTGATTCCAAGATTCTTTCAAGTCTAGGTTTTGTTGTAGGGTGCTTTGGAAGGAAAACTGTGCAGCAGTCTTCGTAAGGCTCGATTGATTTTTCGTAAGTGCCTATTTCCTTAGCTTTTTCCATAATATCAATTTTGTCCATTGCGATTAGAGGACGCATTACAGGCTTTGAAACGGAAGCATCTGTAACTACCAGTGATTCAGCTGTCTGGCTGGCAACCTGTCCCAGATTTTCTCCGGTTATAAGCATCATGCAGTCGTTCTTTTCTGCAACCTTTTCTGCAATTCTCATCATGAATCGGCGGACTAATATTGTAGTCTCCTCTTCAGGGCAGTTTTCAACGATTGCTTCTTGAATTGGAAGCAGATTGATAACGTGCATTTTGAATCTGCCAACATATGTGGAAAGGATTCTAGCCAGATCTTCAACCTTTTCCTGGGCTCTTGGGCTGGTGTACGGATATGAATGGAAGTGAACTGCCTCAATCATCATTCCGCGCTTTGCCATCATCCATGCAGCAACAGGGCTGTCTATTCCGCCTGAAAGAAGAACCATTCCCTTGCCGTTAGTTCCAAGTGGAAGTCCTCCGAAGCCGTTAACCTTACCTTCATAGATATATGCTCTATCAGTACGTACATCTACATGTAAAAGAACATCAGGATTGTGTACGTCTACTTTTAGCACCTTGCATCCTATTAAAACCTTCGCACCGATAATTCTACCGATTTCAGGTGACTTAACCGGGAAATTCTTGTCAGCACGCTTTGCTTCAACTTTAAAAGTCTCAACTCCACGTTCTTCTATCAGATTCATCATATAATCAACTGATGCCTTGCCGATTGCTTCTAATTCAGGCTCAGCTTCTACAGCCTTACTGATTGAAGCAACGCCGAATACCTTGGCGGTTTCTTTGATAATTGCATCTATGTCAAGGTCCTTTTCCGCTCTGATAAAGATTAGCCCCTCCTGACGCTTGATATCAACACCTTTGAAAGCTTTAAGGTTGCGACGAATTCTGTCCACAAGCATTCTTTCAAAGTATGGTTTATTCATTCCCTTTAATGCTACTTCTCCGCATCTTACGATAAGAATATTCTGTTCATTCATTACTTTTCTCCTCTTAACCGATTCCTGCAGTTATCTGAAGCTTCCCAGTTTTCTAAATCTGGTAACTGCCTGCTTAACCTTTTCTGCTGTATAATCCATTTCTTCCAATGTGTTGAATTCACTGAAACTGAATCTGATTGCGCCTTCAATTTCCTTGTGCTTAAGTCCCATAGCCGAAAGAACGTGGCTTTGTCCTTTCTTGTTTGATGAGCATGCTGAACCTGTTGAAACAAATATGCCCTCAGCCTCCAACGTGTGAAGCAGTACCTCTCCTCTTGTTCCCATAAATGAAATATTTAGAACTGATGGTGCTGCATCATCAGGGCTGTTTATGATGATATCTTTTATTTCAGCCTGAATTGCTTCAAGAAGTCTGGCTTTAGCCGCAGCCATCTTTGCAACTCTTTGGTCAAAATTATCAAAAGTAAGGTTTACTGCTTCGCCAAATCCTGCTATTCCGGCTGTATTTTCAGTGCCGGAACGCATATGACCTTCCTGACCGCCGCCCATCAAAAGAGGTTGAACTGTTAGTCCCTTTCTTATATACAGACCGCCGATACCCTTTGGTCCATGTATTTTGTGACCGCTGACGGAAACCATATCGATTCCCCTATGTTCTCCATTAACATTCAGTGGAATTTTGCCAAAAGCCTGAACCGCATCCGTGTGCATCAGAATATCGGTTCCATGCTCCTTATTATATTTATCCTTAAACTGTATTATTTCCTTAAGAGGCATTACAGTTCCCACTTCGTTGTTAACACCCATTACAGAAATCAGGATAGTATCCTCTGTAACAGCATTTTTTAGCTGCTCGAGATCAAGTCTGCATTTGTTGTCTACATTGATGTATTCAACCTCATATCCCATTGATTCCAGCTTTCTGCAAGGCTCAAGGATAGCAGGATGTTCTACCTTGGTAGTTATTATCTTTTTTCCGCGATGCTTTCTTGAAGAAGCCACTCCCATAAGAGCTGTAACATCCGCCTCAGTTCCACAGGAGGTAAAAAACACTTCATCTTCCTTGGCACCCAGGCTGTTTCCAAAGGATTTTCTAGCCTGTTTAATATATTTTTCTGCTGCAATTCCAAGAGTATGAAGTGAAGACGGATTGCCGAAATCTTCTCTCAGTACTTTTGTCATTACGTCTACAGCCTTGTCATAAGGTTTTGTTGTAGCGCTGTTGTCTAGGTAAACCAGCATAATCTTTCCTTTCTGTCTAAACTACATTCCCGTAAAAACAGTTACCCATTTTTTGCTGAAATATCTCTGATAGCACAGGAACACCTTTACAACGTCTGCTATGGCAACCATGGCAATAGCCATAGGAAGTGCCAGATGAAGCACCAATACCGCTATAAAAGCAAGTGGAACCTGCAATATCATATTCATCGATGCATCAATTAACATACAATACAAGGTATCGCCGCCTGCTCTCAATATACCACAAATTATCAGATATGCCAGCATTTTTGGAGTAATTGCAATGGCATAAACGAAGAAGGATGACATGAGAAGCTCAGTAGTCTGTGCATTAAAGCCATAAATCGCCGCAATAGGTTCTCTCATTAAAATAAAAATTATTGTCAGAATCACATTTAATATCCATGTTACCTTTAAGGACATTCCGCTGTAGGAATAGGCCAAATCCGTTTTTCCTTGTCCGAGGGTCTGCCCAATAATAACAGTTGTAGCATTGCTTAGCCCTGTATAAATAGTATGGAAAACATCTGTAACAGTGTTGGCTATCTGAACCACTGCAAGGGCTGTTGCTCCTATTCTTCCATATGCGGCAAAAACCATGGCAACGGATATTGCCCAGAGGCCTTCATTGAAAATAACAGGGATTGCAGTCTTCATAACGTTTCCAAACATCTCTCTATCGAAAGAGAAAAGTTCTTTTGGCTGCGCCTTGAGAGGATTGTCTTTTGATGTATATACATAAGTGTACATCATTATGAACTCAATAATTCTTGCTATCAAGGTTGCAGTTGCCGCTCCCTTCACACCCATCTGGGGCATGCCGAAGTTTCCGTAAATCAGACAATAATTGAGAAAAATATTGATGCAGATTGCAATCAAGTTCACTATTGTAGGAACCTTTAACATTGCCGTCGCTCTGGAATTGTAGGATATCAAAAATGTCAAACCACTAAACATGTATGAAAAGCAGGCTATCTTCATATAATCGTTTCCTAAGGATATCACTGCCATATCATTACTGAACAGCCCCACAAGAAATTGTGCCCCAAAAAACGCAAGAACCATTACAGGTATGGTTATGGCAAAAAACACAACATAATCTATACCAAGTATTTTTCTTAAGCTTTTCAGATCCCTTATTCCCCAAAACTGAATAAGATATACACCTGCACCGCTAAACACGCCAAAGGTAAGAACACTATAGATAAAGTAAATCTGATTTGCGGCTCCCACTGCCGCCAATGCCTCTTCAGAAATCTTTCCAACCATGATGGTATCCACAAGATTGAGGCACACCACCACAAGCTGCTGGAGCATAACAGGAATACCGACAGCAAGCATATGCTTATAAAAAGCTGTTTTTTCTTCATGTGAAACTATATACTTTTCTGCCATTATTCTTCCCTCCATTTCATCTAATATCATATATTTTCTAACATCCTGATAAAGAAGTCAAATCGTAAAAAAGGAACTCCTTATTACAAAGGAGCCCCTAAGAAAACCTTGGTTTATTTTGCGTAATCGATAGCCCTTGTTTCTCTAACAACATTGACTTTAATCTGACCAGGATATTCAAGTTCAGATTCAATCTTCTTAGAGATTTCTCTAGCAAGGAATACGATTTCATCGTCATTTACATCTTCCGGCTTAGCGATAATTCTGATTTCTCTGCCGGCCTGAATTGCAAATGATTTTTCAACTCCAGGAGTTGTATTAGCAATTTCTTCGAGCTTTTCAAGTCTCTTGATGTAAGCATCCAGTGTTTCGCGTCTTGCACCAGGTCTTGCTGCAGAAAGTGCATCAGCAGCTGCAATCAGAACCGCTTCCATGCTCTTTGGTTCATAATCGCCATGATGAGCTGCCATGCCATTGATAACTGCCTCGTTTTCCTTATACTTCTTAAGAACATCGATACCGATGTCTACGTGGGTGCCTTCAACTTCGTGGTCAAGAGCCTTACCTATGTCATGAAGAAGTCCTGCTCTCTTTGCCAGCTTAATGTCAAGGCCAAGCTCTCCTGCCATGAGACCGGCAAGATGCGCAACCTCAACAGAATGCTTGAGCACGTTCTGTCCGTAGGAAGTTCTGTATTTCAGTCTTCCGAGGAGTCTTATCAATTCAGGGTGAAGATTGTGAATGCCAACCTCGAAGGCTGCCTGCTCTCCTTCTTCTTTAATGATTGCATTGACTTCTCTTTCGGCTTTCTCTACCATTTCTTCAATTCTTGCAGGATGGATTCTTCCATCTACAATCAGTTTTTCAAGAGCTATTCTTGCGATTTCTCTCCTTACAGGATCAAAGCCTGATAAGATTACTGCCTCAGGAGTATCGTCGATAATCAGGTCAACTCCTGTTAATGTTTCGATAGCTCTGATATTTCTTCCTTCACGACCTATGATTCTTCCCTTCATTTCGTCGTTAGGTAGTGCAACTACTGAAACTGTAGTTTCTGCCACATGGTCTGCAGCACATCTCTGAATAGCGTTTGTGATAATATACTTTGCTTTTTTGTCTGCTTCTTCCTTTGCTTTGGATTCTATATCCTTAATCATCAGAGAAGCGTCGTGACGAACTTCCTTTTCGATATTTGAAAGCAGAATAGCCTTAGCTTCATCTACTGTATATCCGGAAATTCTCTCCAATTCTTCAAGCTGCTTTGAAATAACTGTATCCAGGTCCTTCTGTTTGTTTATAATTGCCTGTTCCTTTTGTGTAATGCTTTCTTCTTTGCGTTCAATGTTTTCAAGTTTTCTGTCAATAGATTCTTCCTTCTGGATTAATCTACGTTCAGAACGCTGTATTTCAGCTCTTCTTTCTCTGGCATCTTTCTCAGCTTCACTTCTTAATCTGTGAGTTTCTTCTTTTGCCTCAAGAATAGCTTCTTTTTTCATTGTCTCGGACTTATTCTCAGCGTCAAGGATTAAATTCTTTGCCTTTTGTTCAGCACTTCCTATAGCCTTCTCGCCGACATTTTTCCTGTAAATATATCCGATTAATGCACCTGCAGCTAGGCCGCAAACTGCAAAAATTATTTTTACAACGATTGGAGCCATTACAACACCTCCTTCTTCTTTAGTTAATGTTCATACATTGTTTATTATATCGCAAAAACACTGTTTTGTAAATAATTGTTTTCATACCCGGTAGCTTTTACCTTAAGTCCTTGATATCTTCACAGAAAATAGGTATAATAAACCGAATAAGGGTTTTGAGGTATTAACATATGAAGAAATTTTTTGAGCCATTAAAGGCTGTAGATAAAAAAATACTGCTTGTAGTCTGTGCATTAGGCCTTATCAGCCTGCTTATGCTTGAAAGCACAGTGTATGACGGAGGTTTTGTCCTGAACAGAGCAGTTCTTGTTCAGGCTCTTGCCTATTTTCTGGGATTCATAGCTCTGCTTTTCGTTCTACAGGTGGATTATTCCCTGTTTTTAGGCATTACTAAACCGATATATATTGCATCTATTATTCTGCTTTTATCAGTGTACATCCCCGGGCTGGGTATTGAGCAGTATGGCTCGAGAGCCTGGATTAACCTGGGCATAACAACTCTTCAACCGTCGGAATTTGTTAAAATTCTTTTTATCTTCCTTATGGCAACATATTTGACCGATCACAGGGAAGATATTAAGAAATTCAGAGGTGTTGTTCTAGCCGGTCTTTATGCTGTTCCAATCATATTGATAGTATTAAAAGAAGACCTTGGAAGTGCCCTTGTATATATGTCTATATGGATTTTCATGGTATTCTTTGCAGGTATTGATTACAAGATATTCCTAAAGTCAATAATTGGTGTTGCGGCCGCAATTCCAATTGCCTACAACTTCCTAGGTGATTACCAGAAGGACCGTATTGAAGCTTTCCTCCACCCCGACAACCTGAGTCTTCCCGGCAATTATCAGGTATGGCAGTCTAAAGTTGCCATAGGTTCAGGTGGATTCTTTGGAAAAGGCTTATTCAAAGGCACACAAAAGGAAATGGATTTCATACCTGTACAGCAGTCCGACTTCATCTTTTCTGTAGTAGTTGAGGAGCTTGGATTCATAGGTGGCTTCGCGGTGATACTTCTTTATGGTATTCTGCTCTACAGATTTATTAAGATAATAAGCGATGCTGTGGACTGGCATGGAGCATTAATTGTAACAGGCTTTACTGCAATGTTCCTGTTCCAGATATTCGAAAACATAGCCATGACTATGGGCATCATGCCTGTAACAGGAATTACTCTGCCTCTGCTTTCCGGAGGCGGAACATCAGTAATCGCCAGTCTCATCGGTATAGGAATAGTACTCAATGTGGGTATGAACAGTAAGAAAATAAGATTCTAAATACTAAATTGAGTTTAAGCTTATAATAAAAAGAGGTAGGGAATTCCAATGAGGAACCCCCTGCCTCTTATTTTTTAGGGAAGCATTTTGCTTTTTATAGTATTATTTAACAGCTTTATTTTTTCTTCTAATAACAACTGCCACTGCTAAACTCATTGCCATCATGCCAATCATGAGCCCAATATTGTTACTATCACCTGTCTTAGGAATAACAGGAGCATCACTGTAGACCAATGCATATGTTGAAAAAGCATCAGTTTCAAAAGAAAGCTTGCCTGTCTTTAAATCATATGCAGTATCTAGATAATCCACTTTTCCATCATGAATTCTCATGATTTTATAAGTACGATTAATAGATTTATCATTATTCTTTAAAGAATCCGGCACAATAATTGTAACCTTTACCTTGCCATTAGTTTCAGCAATCTTGACAGCATCATTATTACCAATCTGTTTTAATAATGTAATGTCTAAGTACAGTCCAACTTTGTTATTTTTCAAATTCTTTTCAATTAATGCTTTATCAACAGCTGATATTGCATTCATTATATCTTTTACAGATAATGATACTTTGACATTTTGACCTGATTCAACTAATTTCTTTTCGTCAGCAGTTAGTAGTTTATCAATCAGCTCAGAGATGGAACCTTCTAACGAACCGTAACAATCATTATCTTTGCTGGTTATGTTCTCAACTTTTCCTGGATTTTTTAAGCTTTCCAGTTTCTTTTCAGCCGCAACTAAAATATCGTAGTTTGTAACTTTTGCCTTGTCTGCATCAGAAAGAGAATCATATGCTGTTCTTGCACTTTCGATTGTATTTCGACTTGCTTCTGTTACATTACCAATAGCATCAATTAATCTGATAACAGTCTTATATGTAACACTTTTTTGTGTCAAATCCCAGTAAGAAGGTTCTTCTTCCATATATCTTCTGTATGCTTCCAATGACTGAAGTACCTGTATTGTAGCCATGTTGTTTGCTTCATTTTTTGTGGTATCATGTCTAAATCCATAGCCTTCAGTAGAATAATTTTTTATCAGATGAGAGAAAATATTTTCATATTTTGTACCAAAACCACTTTCTACTGCATCCATGTTTAATGTTGCCAGAGCAAGTATTACCTGTGCATTACTTTCTGCTGTTCCATAGCCATAGGATATTTTATCTATCTCGTTTTTCAGAAAACCAATTGCTTTATCACTTGCTTGCTTAACCTCTTGGTTCGACTGATAAGGAGCTAATGCCTGCAAGGCCATCGCAGTAATATCAATATCTGAAGAAGCATTGGAATTTAGTCCAAATCCGCCATTTTCATTTTGGAAATCAAGAAGCTTGTCTATCATTTCTGCTTTGGACCACTTTGCATCAGATGGCGGTGTGACTTTAGCGGCATCCAGAGCAATCAAAGCATATATCAGCTCATTTGAACCAGAATCAAGATTAGGATGATTATAAATCATCTCTGCTAGATTCTTATTATTATAATCTGTAATATCTTTTCCTAATATAGTAAGTGTAAGAGATACACGTTCAATGTCCGTTGGCTTTTTAGCAGAAGACCATTTAGCGATTTCTTTGTTCAGATCTGTTAAATAATCTGAAATGTTTTTATCACTTATTGCTTGTCCGGCTCTCATCTGTGCCAAAATCATCCACTCACTGCTATATACATAAGGAATATTTTTGCTGCTTAAATATTTTATACAGCTTTCAATTCCATCTGCAACAATTTTATAGATGTCTACAACCGGAATATTTTCTCCTTTAGTCACTGTTATAGTTACTTTAATCGGATCTGCACCACCGCTCGAATCTCTAGGTGTACCCGTAGCTACTACGGTGCCTTCACCAACTGCTTTTATAATATAGTCTGTTCCAAGAACATACATATTATTGTCATAAGCTGATTCATCACGCTTAAATCCATCTTTTTCTGTATCTCTATAAATTTCTACAATATTTGCTTTATCGTATGTCCAATCAATTGTAGGTTCTGAAATACTCCAACCTTCTTTAATACCGGTAAAAATAATGCTGAGTGCTGTTTTTGTATTATTCTTGACCTCTATCTTATCTTTCTCTGCTACAATTTCTTTCAGCGGATTTTCATATTTAAATGTTACATCACTGCTTCCTGAAACAACAACTGGATTTCCAGATGGATCTACATATGAAAGTGTAGCTGTATAAGTTACTGTTCCTGCGCCTACTGGAATATATGCTGTTTCTCCGTATATACCTACATTGCTGTCGCTGCTTGTTACATTCCAATAATCACTGGATGAATAGCTGGCATTTGATGGTTCTATATTTACTCCATTGTAAATAGGGTTAAATAGTGGTGTTTTGTTCTGCCAGTCATTTGCATTACGTCCGTGAATTGTAATTATTCCGGATACCCCTGGAGTAATTTTAGTGGCTGCAACATACTCAGAGGTCATGTTTACAGTCGCAGTAACATTTGCGTTATCTTTACTTGTAACCTTAATGCTTGCGTTACCAGGTTTTTTGAAACAGAATGTGCTGTAGTTGAATTTCGTATCAAGATAGTCTGTATCCTTTGTAGTAAATTCAAACATAGCAGATGTAACACCAATGAAACCTTCTTTGCCTTCATATTTTGCTTTTACCTGAATTGTTTTTTGTTCAGAGCCCTGAATAGTATAATTTCCATTGGTAACTTCCTCACCGGCAATAAACAGTTTTATTTCTTCTATTGTGCCTGTAACGGTGGTAACTCTAACTTCCACTAATGTTTTTTCTACATTCCCGTCTTTATCTGCAAGCTGTGCTCTTACTATAGCCTCACCGGCATTATAGATATAGAATTCTCCTTCCTCTTCTGCAATAGCCACACAGCCTTCTGGGAATGTATTTGTAACAGACCAAATTATTTTTTTGTTTTTTGGTGCTGTATAATCTTTTACACTAAAGGTGCCGGCAAACTTATTTGATACTTCGCTTGTAAGCAAGGTCAGCTGATTATCCTTTACAACACTTTCAGAATTACTGTTATGTGGTAAAAAAGACATTTCATATTCATATGTTCCGCTGCCCGGCTGACTATATTCTTTGTTTTCTCCGAAATATGGAAAACCGTTGCTATTCTGACCCCATTTTGTGCCATGTTCACCCTTATTAATATTTAGCAGGTTTACAAAATCCAAAGTCTGCATCTGACTTGCCATCATTTCACTGCTATTCTGAACATTATTTTCATTAACACTGTTTGTAATTCCCGACATCCAGTAGCTGTTCAAAATCTTGCCGGAATTAAAGCTATTTGCAAAAGCATTAGTTGCCTTACCAATAACATAACAGTTGGAAATGATACCTCCGTCAACGATATTTGCAAAGCCTGCAACATTATTTATACCAGTGCCTTTTGTAACATTGCTGGTGCAGTTAATAACACTTCCTTTAAATGATTTTTCTGTAAGTGGGCCTGTGCTTGTGGATACAGTAAACGCTGCTATTTCTCCCTCGAAGCTTATGTTTTGTATTACAGCATCCTCACCAACACCAACACTGTGAAATAAGGCTGGTGCATTGTTAAATGTAATTGTATGGCCCTGACCATCAAGTATACCGTTAAAATCATCTGAAGCAAATTTAAAATACATGCCATCTAAAGTGATATCCTTTGTCAAAACATAATATTTACCTGTGCCTGGGTATTCTATTTTAGTCTTAAGGTCAGACTGACTGCTAATTTCAATCGCTTCTTCTGGAACTTCTACAGGTTTCGTTATTCTGATTTTAACAAGACCAACTAATGTTGTTTCTAGCTCTGTCTTGGCAGAATCTACTTCTTCTTGAGTGGCATCATTATTGTTAAATACAATTAAAGCATTTGTAAGTGCAGCTTTCATAGAGTTCCAGCTTTCCACAGTATATTTACTTTCTGTATAACCCTGTGCACTTTCAATCGTACTCTGTAATGATGTTTTGTCCACTAATGGTGCCGTTTGACTCCCATCATCCAGAGTAAGAATTGGCAGCCCGCCATTTGTATTTACATCTACTGTCCATTTGTAGCCAGTATCTGGTTTATCGGTGTTTAGCCAGTCTACGCCATTTGCTTTAAGTTCATCTGCTGTCTTCTTTGCAACATTTTCGCGAGTTGGCTTTGGTGTCATGGCAAAATCGTCCATACCAGCTGTATAATAGCAGTTTTTTGCAGTTCCTACGTCTTTAATAGTTCCTTTTCCGCCGATACCACCGCCGCAGAGAGTTGTTGTTCCTGCGAAATAACAATTCTGAATCAGACCATCGGACATAGTACCCACAAGACCACCATGGTCATAAGACCAGCCGGATGTTGAAAGTTTAACTGTCGAATAACAGTTAAGCAGGTTTCCACTAAAGCTTTCCGCAAAGCTGCCGGAATATTTGTTATTTTCCACTACTGTACCCATCAAACCAAGGTTTTGGATTGTACCGGTTACATTAGCTGCCAATGCCTTTCCACTTAATGTTACTGTGTATCCTCTGCCATCCAGCACTCCCACAACAGTTGATATCTGCTGTTCATCTGTCAAATTAATATCTGCACCTAGAGCATAATATTTATCCTCTGTTGCCGCAATTAGTCCTTCCGCATTGCTTATAATAATTGGATTTTCTGATGTATCACCTTCGGCTGCATAAGTCTTTGTAACCGGCATACTGGTAAATACCATCATAAAAACTAAAAGAAATGCCAGAACTCTTTTAAAATCATGTTTTAGCATTTTATGCCCCATTATACCTTCTTCCTTTCTTAATTGTGTCCGTTTGCAATAACTACTAAAAATGTTATCATTTTTCTTTGCTCTTCTGTAATAACACTCCTTTCTTTTGTGCTACACCACATCAAACTAAAAAGACCGCAATAGATATTTTAAAATCTATCACGGTCATCTTTTCGTGAACAATAGCAAAGAAGTATACAACTCCCCTGCTTTTCTTTCAGTCATCATAGGTCTTCTGACTTATGTAATGTGAAGTATTATCTTCTCGTCCTCCGCCCAGCCTTCTCAGTTTCCCAATGACCGACTTGCGTCGTAGGCGGTATCCTCTTACATATACAGCATGTTGACAATGTCCCGGAATCTCACCGGGTTCCCTCATCCATATACCTAAATAAAAATTAGGCATATAGTCATGATGCAGCGTATTTAATTAATATGTACAATAATTTGTTACTCTTCTCCCAAAGTCTGCTAAGGCCTGCAAAGCAATACCTAAAAAACAAGGGAAAATGGCAGCCTCAGACCGGCTGCCAAAAGGATGAAAAGACGTCTTCTTTTGCAATTGCACATAACATGTACAAATAAGAAAAGGTACTCAAGAAACTTCCTTGGGTACCTTTTTAGATTTCTTCCATCGACTAATCCGAAACCGGAAAAGAAAAAATCATTGTCCTACCTCAGAAGACTTGATTGAACTCGCATTTGATGCAGGTCTACCGACTTAATCCTTACAGCCTACTTAGAATACCTTCCCAGAGCACGCTCCAGTGGCTTGCAATTCAATGCCAATTCTGTTCGTAGATATCACGGTTGCTGAGACACAGTCCAGGATTTACACCTGGTTCCGAAATACAAAATGCGTATTATTCAATTACATATCAATAGTACATCATTTATCCTCACTCTGTCAATAAGAATTCAATCATATTATCCGCTTATTATCCGCTTACCCGCAAATTATTATTTGTAAATTCCGTATTTAATCTTGATTCGTTCAATCTTTCTTATCATTGGATTACCCATAATAAAAATGCAAAATGATGCTGTCGTGGCATGAACAATGTCGTAAGGGAGCCCCGTTATATACAGCAGTCTAAGCGTATTCCAGCTGATTCCGCCACTTCCTGCAATTCCGGCAGATGTAAACATGGCCGCAATATTCATTATTCCGCCATAAAGAATCAATGTGGTAAAAAAGGTAAAGGCCGTTATTGTAATATTATCTACAGGCATTCGCTTTCTCTGTAGAAGAATGCCGGCAAGCAGCCCTAATGCTCCAAAGAAGTAGACTCTCCAGCCAAGTACTGCCCCGAGTAGATTCAAAACTTCTTTAAGGCTTCCTGAAGCCGTTATTTTATCTACAAATCCCGAAAAGCCATCAATCTGCACATATGTTTCACCGGATTCAGGCCATATAAAATAGCTCACAAAAGCCAGTATTTCGGCCGCAGCTATGCATAGCACCGGTCCGAGAACAACCTTAAAGTCTCTTGATTTAATACTTTCCGAGACATTTACCATGTCAATCTTATTAAAGGCAAAACCAGCTAAAAAGCCCAAAAGTCCCCAGCAAAACATCTGCCACGGAGTCCACGGCCCCTGACCCATATAGAAATTGCATACAAACCTTGACAATGCTCCTACCAAAAATCCTGCTTCAGGTCCCATTGAAATACCTGCAATTATTACCATGGCGGTGCCAATCTGGATGGGTACTGTTATATGAAGAAACATATGTGCCGCAACTGTAATGGCGCTCATCATGGCAACCAGCACTATTTCTCTTGCCTTAGGCTTTCTCTTTTCAAACACCATAAAGAATGGAGCCATGCAGCATATTACCACTCCCAGGCTGAAAAGCATAAATAACTTTCCATTATCAAGTAAAGTGCTTAGTGCAATAAGAATAGGTATCGCAACTAATATTATAAGAGAGGCAACAGCAGTGCGCTTTCTGACGGCTTTTTTTCTTATGGGGTCATATTCTGTTCTACCCATGCCGCTACCTCCTCCCAAGTCACTAATTCACTGTTCCACTGGCGAACAATTCTGTTAGCCGTGGTGGTGTAAAAACTATTGCCTGCAAAGAATGCTCTTGCTTCCCCTGCAGAAACAACATCACCATCGAAGAACATCGCACATCTATCTCCGTATTCGGCACAGAACTCCACATCATGTGATACCATAAACAATGTAACTCCCTGCTTTTTCAGCTTTTCAAAGATTCCTGCAAGGGTTATCTTAAAAAATGGGTCAAGTCCCTTTGTAGGTTCGTCCAGCAGCAGAATCTTTGGCTCAAGCAACAGTATTTTACCGAGGGCAAGGCGCTGCTGCTCTCCACCCGAGAGATCATATGGATGCGACTTGCGTAAATGACCTATTTCCATCGTTTCAAGCATTTCTTCAACTTTTATTGCCTTTTCTTCAGCGGTCATCTTTCTAAAATACAAGGCCTCTGCTAATTCTTCCTCAACGGTTATCTCTGTAAACAAGGCTTGAGGATTTTGAGGCACCATGGCTAAAATTTTCCCTGCAATTTTATCGTTGTTTTCCTTGCATACTTTTATGCCATCTACTGTGATAGTTCCCCTCTGAGGCTTAACTATGCCCGCAACGGTCTTTAAAGTGGTTGATTTACCTGCTCCGTTACCGCCCATGAGGCAGAAAAGCTCCCCTTTTTTTACCTCAAGGTTAAGCCCTCTCAAGACTTGTCCTGAATTTTTTTCATACTGGAACCACAAATCCTTTATGGAAATAATGGGGTTCTCAATCTTTTCAGTATATTCATCTTTTTTGTTGCAAATATGTTCCTCTTCTTTTGGTACTTCTAGAATTGCTTCCAGCCACAGTCTGCCGTCCCTAATTGTTAGAGGTGCAATTTTCTTGCCGTCCCCTGTTCGATATAGTCCCTTTTTCATTTCACTTCCGCCACAGGCAGAAAAGATCTTCATAACAGAGGGCATGCCGTAGAACATAGGATGACGCTCTTCCACATTTTTTCCACCAAGGAAATCCCCTGTCTTCCATGGAGTTGCAGCAGAAATCACTTTGCCTTTATCCATGACAACAACGCGATCTGCCATTGGAATAAGGTCCTCAAGCCTGTGTTCAGAAATAATAACGGTGGTGCCTAAATCTCTGTTTATCTTATATACTGTCTTCAGAAACTCTTCTGCTGCTATGGGGTCAAGCTGAGATGTAGGTTCATCCAAGATCAGCACCTTTGGCTGCATAACCATTACTGATGCCAAATTTAAAAGCTGTTTCTGACCTCCTGAAAGTTCAGAAACGCTCTTTCTAAACCACGTCTGCATATCAAAAAAGCTGGCCATTTCTGCAACCCTTCTTCTGATTGACTGATTATCAAGGCCCAGACTTTCAAGGCCGAAGGCCAATTCATGCCAAACCTTGTCTGTAACCAGCTGGTTGTCGGGATTCTGCTGAACAAATCCAATATCAGTGGTACTCTTTCTGTCGTTAAGTTCTGAAATTTCTATGCCCTGATACAGCACCTGCCCGTCCTTTTCTCCATAAGGTATGAGATTTTTCTTCATCTGACGAAGAAGAGTGCTCTTGCCACAGCCTGATTTGCCACACAGAACAATAAATTCAGATGATTCAACATCAAGATTTATGTTCTCCAATGCAGGCTTATCCGCAAGAGGATATTTAAAAGTTAAATTTCTGATCTGTATGCTTGCCATTTCTTTTCTCCCAAAACATCGATTACCAGTGGTGCTACCAGCAGCAGTATATAGCTTAATAATGTTATCATCTTCATGAGGTCCCACTTGCCAAGGTCTATTACAGGATAATAGTAGATTGAAGTTTTACCTAAAGCACATCCGACAGATGCGATAATACCTGTAACAAGAATATAGGCTGTAAGCTTTTTATCTCTTGAAGTAAATTTGAATAGGTGGAAACTGCTTCTTCCGTGTAATCCATAACCTCTTGCTTCCATCGAATCAGAGGTTTCAATTGAGGCTTCAAGTGACCATGAAACCAATATGGACGCTTCTTTTATCAACTGTCTTGCTTTTGCAAAAATCCCCTTTTCCACATGTCTTCCCATACATTTTTGTCCCATGGATATCTCGTTATATCTGCTCTTTAAAAGAGGAATAAACCTAAAAATCATGGATAATGTCAGACCAAGCACAGGGGCCGCTTTTCCAAAGAGATATATGAATTTATCTGAAGTCATTACCTTGTTAAAGCATGTAAACCAGATTATCACAGAAGATATCATTACCGCTGCAGCAAGTCCGTACACAAAAGCTTCAAGGGTAACTCTGTTGTAGTTCAGATAAAACAGCACTGTCGCACCATTATGGGTAAACAGAGTGTTGATAACAGCCATGACAATCATTACCGGAATTGTCATAAGCAGATTAAATCGTACAGCTTTCTTACCGTTGAGCAATATTGACCATGCCCAGCTAAATGACAATGTTACAACAAGAAAAACCGGATCTATGGAAAACATGGTAATCCCTATTGCAAACACAAAAAATATGAAATTTACTACAGGGTGATAGCCTGCAAATTCTGCATCTTCACCAATCCCGTTTTTGAACATTTCTTTCATTTTCTTTTCCTAAATTTGCTTCGATTTTTATCCCTTAAAAGGAGGTGCACCCACATCTGTGCCTAATCCTTCACATGTATATAACCATTCTATCACGTCACCATCGCTCAGATAATATGATGAGCATCCATAGTTTGGGAACCAGCCATTTACTCGATACATCCAGCCACTTTGCGGTCCGCCATCGAATTCATAAAGATAATTTATACCCATAACATAATAGGATTCATATAATGGGGTATATTTTGATTCAAGCTGTATCCCATTGTTCCTGCAGACTGTGTTTAAAACATCAAAGACAGTGTTATCAGTAGTCCCTTTGTATGTAGCGGTGTTCAAGATAATACCGTTTGACGGTATATATCCGGCAATAGCAGGGTTTGTAAGCTTACTCATATCTCTTGACAGAGTATCACACCTTATGCTGATAGTAACTGTAACCTTTTCTTCCTCATCAGGCTTAAATGCACTGTTTCCTCCGTTGGAAGCTGTCGGGTCTTTTGAGTTATCAACAGCCAAGTCTTTCGATGAAGGCTTGGTGCTGCCCGAAGAAGGCTTGATGCTGCTCGAAGAAGATGGTTTATTTCCCTTTGAAGCTGAAGAGGTTTCACTGCCGGGCGATATATTGTTTTCTTCATCTGACGATTCTACTTCGCTCTGACTGTCATTTTGTTCAGCCTGATTCTTATCATCAGCTGTCTCTTCATTTGTTATTATGTTACCCTGTCCATCAGGAAGCTTACTATCTTTATTCTCAATATTGAGCCCTACTGCAGTAGAAACCACAATAACTGCAGCAAGTGCAATCAATGTATATTTTCTAATTTTTTTCTTTTTTAATTCCTTCTTTAATTCCTCAAATTCCTCAGAAAAAAATCTATCTTTTTCCATTTATCCTCCTAATTTTGGTGTTCTTTCTATAGTTAGGATGGCTGAAAGGGCTGCAGCATCTACTGCAGCCCATATAATTACCTTTGTGATTACCTTATTAAGTAATTACAAATTTCGGGGCCGCACAGGGGTTTAAACTCTATTCATCAATATAGCATATATAGGGTGTTAAAACAACCGCTTACTCAAGCTCTATAACTGACTGCCCCATACCATTTTAGTGCTGGCTCTGTCTTCTTCTTAATGTTATTACACCTGCCATTGCTACTGTCATAATTACAAGCCAAGATACCATGTTGTTTGCATCTCCTGTCTTTGGTGCAGTTGTTTGTACAGGCGCATCACTGTAAACCAATGCGTATGTTGAGAAAGCATCTGTTTCGAAAACAAGCCTTCCTGTCTTTGCATCGTATGTCGCATCTAAAATGTCAACCTTGCCTTCATGTATTCTCATGATTTTGTAAGTACGTGTTATTGAAGCATCACTATTCTTTAGGCTATCAGGAACTGAAATTGTAACCTTTACTTTGCCATTTGTTTCAGTAACATTAACAGCTGCATTGTCTCCAATCTGTTTGGATAAAGTAATATCAAGGTATAAGCCTACTTTATTTTTGCCTAGATTCTTTTCTATTAATGCTTTATTTGAAGCTGATACTGTACTGCTGATGTCCTTAACAGATAATGAAACTTTTACACTTGTTCCCTGCTCAACTAAAGCTTTTTCTTCAGCTGTCAATAACTTATTATATATTTCTTCTCTCGAATTATCTAATGAACCGGAATATGCATTATCCTTATTCGCTGTATTTTCAACAGTTCCTGGTCCTTTTAATTTATCCAGCTTCATTTCAGCTGCAGTTAAAACATGATAGTTTTCAACCTTTGCTTTTTCTGCCTCTGAAAGCTTTTCGTAAGCTTCTCTTGCAGCTTTAACTTTTGCCTTAGTTGCATCATCATTTGAAACCTTACCTATGCCCGCGATTAGTGCTTCAACATCGTCAACTTTCTTAGCGATTACTTCAAAATCCTTTTCCGCCTTTTCCAGTACAGAGTAATTGGAAACGTCATCCTTATTGGAAAGTGAATCATAAGCTTCTCTTGCAGCTTTAATTGCACTTTCGGAATCAATCGTTACGGTTCCGATTTTATTGATTAAGTTTTCAACACTTTCAGTGTCAGTTACTCCTACAGCAAGTACGTTACCTGAATCATTTTTGTAATACAGAGTTCCATCAGGTCCGCAAATTATACTTGTAATACAATACTGTTCAAAGCCTTCTGCACCATATATCTCGATTAACTGTGAGTCCTCAGCTGTGTTGCAATCTGGCTTAACCTTTATTAGGGAAATTCCTCCCGGTTCATAGTTATATGTCGAATACAGATATAAATATCCTTCAGTTTCTTCATATGCTGTTGAAAGTAATAATGAACACTGAGGGTATCCTTTTAAATTCACTTCAAACAATTTATCTAAAGTAACAGCATCAGCTACTACAACTTTACCTGAACCAAATCCGCCATCTGTCGCTCCGTAATACACTCTTCCTTTGTATACAACGGGAGTTGATGTGGTCTGGCTTGCATGCTGTTTGCCCTCAAGCTGGCTTATCTCACCTGTTGCTGCATTAACACTTGCGCTGAACAGATATCCTCCTTTTGT
>JAQXRN010000266.1 GCA_029218545.1 Bacillota bacterium
TTAAATGCAAGCTCAGGTGTAAGCTCCTTATTTGCAATACCTCTGACCCCGTCTGTTCCAAATAGTCTACCCATAATAATCCCTCACTCTATTTTATAATATCACTCTATTTTATTATAATTCTTATTTCTTCTACTGAAGCCTTTATTGAAACATGAGGCTTACTGCATTCTATGCTAATCTTCACATTATGCGTTCCTGCTTTAAGCCCCGAAAGATCACATGATACAGATACATCCGATTCCGCAATATTCTTAATATCTGCTTCCTTGGCAAAAATATCAAGAGAAATGTTCTCTGTCTGAACTTCCGCCTGCAATCCATCCCCAATATTCTTAGAGATAATATCCTTAGAATCTATCTTAAAACTTACCTTCTTCAGGTCTTTAACCTTCACGCTTAGAATCAAATCTCCTACATCATCGCTTACCGATATGCCTGATGGCAAAACGGGTTCCAGCTTAATCGTTGTATCTTCAGTAATATTCTTCAAATCAACAGCCTTGCAGGAAATGGAATTAATCTTTGAAAGTTCACTTTCTTTACCCTTTATAACAATAGTTTTAGGGAAAGCGACATCCTTTTCGTAGATGTCATCATCAGCATTCAAAATCGGCACTTCAAGAGAAACGGTCTTCTTGCTCAACATAACAGCTGCTACACTTATCTGCTTGTTGTAAATGTCAACAGGAGTTATCTCTTTGCCATTTTTGTCTACTGCCACGAGCTGTGCATTGATGGTCTTAAGCTCCTCCCCTATATTTTTCACATCAATTGTTGCATCTACATGATCAACCTTTTGTATAAGTGTCTTTGCCCCTGAAACCGTAACAGATTCAGCACTGAGTTCTACTGCATGCGGCTCTTTGTCTTCTCCAACCTCACCTGCAAAATGCACTTTAACATCCTTAGTTTCAGTTACCTTTTCATCTATTGTTACAATAATCTTGTCAATGCTCAAGGATTCTATCTTGGCTGAATCCGGACCCTTGGCATCAATTCTTATGGTATTATCCCCCAGCTTTAATCCTTCTACATCTGCAATCACCTGAAAATCGCCTTTAGACATCCTTGTCACCGTGGCTCTTGGTCCGGAGATGCTAATATCCACATTATCATCGCTACTCTTTAATAAGACGCGGTCATTCTGTGCCAGTTTTTCCTGATTGATATATGTTATAGGAACATCCCTTACCGTAACCTTTATTACCGGATTGACATCACCTACTACATAAAGCCACAATGCAATAGCAATAAGGAAAGCCAGCAGTACGTTGAATTTTTTATTATTCAGCATTCTTTCCACCCCTAAATATTCTCGTAATTGCATCTGTGAAAATGCCCTTCTGCTCTTCCTGAAGGAAGGTTGTAAGAAGTATTTTTTCAATTCGTTTAATATCGATAAATCTTGTGAGCTGTCCGTTTTCAGCAAGGGAAACGACGCCGGTCTCTTCAGATACGATAATAACCAGAGCGTCGGAAGTCTCCGTTACGCCTATTCCTGCCCTGTGTCTTGTTCCAAGTTCCTTGGAAAGCTTTTTGTTCTGAGTAAGTGGCAGCACGCAACCGGCAGCGTACAGTCTATCCCCTCTTAAAATCATAGCCCCATCGTGAAGCGGCGCGCCTTCATAGAAAATATTTCCTATCATTTCAGCCGATATGGCTGCGTCGATAACGGTTCCTGTCTCAATGATGTCGTTTAGAGTTGTTTCTCTTTCGATAACCATCAGTGCGCCTGTCTTAGACTGAGACATAGATTCGATAGCTTTGGCTATTTCCACAACCATATTCTTTGCTTCGTCCTTATCCATATCACCGACAAATCTCACAAGCTTGGCTCTGCCCAGCTTTTCTAATGCCCTTCTAAGCTCAGGCTGAAAAAGAACAACCACAGCGATCATACCTACAGTCATTACATTTGACAAAATCCAATGCACTGTATAAAGATGAGTCAGATCAGCAATCGCCGTACCTATAACCAGCACAAGAAGCCCCTTCGCCAGCTGTTCTGCCCTGGTTTCTCTTATGAACCTAAGAACAGTATATACTAGAAAAGCGACTATCAAAATGTCTAAAACATCTGTGATTCCAATGCTGGACATAATATTGTTAAAAAAGTTTTCCATAATCACAAATATCCTTTATTTTAATCCCTATAATTATACTGTAAAAACGTGTATTTTTCAAGTAGCTATGATGTACATGTGCACAAGATTGTGCAACAAAAAGCCGTGGTCAAAATACCACGGCCAAATGTCTGTAAAATTAATATGTTGTCTGCAGTACGCCGTAATCGTTGTCTGCTCTCTTGTAAACAACGCTTACGCTGTCGTTCTCTACATTTAAGAAAACATAGAATGTATGTCCTAAAAGTTCCATCTGCATTGCTGCTTCATCAGGTGTCATTGGAGTAAGTTCAAATTTCTTAGTCTTAACAACCTTAGCATCATCATGATCATCATACTCAGGAATAAGATCAAATCTAACAGACTCGTTTGATTTGTTTCTTTTCTGCATCTTGCCTTTGTACTTTGACATCTGCTTCTGCAGCTTGTCACCTACGATATCGATGCAATCAAAGATATCCTGTGCAACTTCTTCTGCTCTGAAAATAGTTCCCTTTACTACGATTGTAGCTTCAAGCTTAACTTTGTCCTTCTCAGGATGCATAACAATATTTGCTCTTGTGTCTTCAGCAAAGTACTTGCCAAGTTTCTCAAATTTCTTATCGATAGCTTCCTGAATCTTGTCACTTACATTTATATTTTTACCTGTTACGATAATCTTCATAATAGTGACCTCCTATACTTTAATTGTTAAAATCATTATACCACATATAGAAGAAAAAGGAAATGAAATTTCACATCTTGCGCAAAAAGTTGCTTAGCTGACCTGGTCTTTGACCCCACACTTGCCTTGACCCGCTTTGCGGAGGACTTACTTCTAAGGTACGCCATGATCACTGCCCGATCTCCTGCGCGACAGCTTACGTGGATCCTTTTGCCCGCACCTGGCTTGGACTTGCAACCACAGACCTAAGCAACTGTTTTATTTTATCATTAAATGATGTCTATTGCCAGCGGAAAGTAATGTCAGAAGGTAGATTTTTTCTGCACCTGCCTCCTTCAAGGTTTTTGCACAGGAAAAAGCAGTAGCTCCTGTGGTAAAAATATCATCAAGAAGTATTATTTTTTTGCCTTTTATTTTTTGTATTCTGTCTGGCGGCACATTAAAGGCACTCTCCATGTTTTCAGCTCTTTCTTCCGCTGATAGTGCCCTTTGGGCATCAGTATGCTTAACGCGTTTAAGGGAAAGTCCATCCATTTTTATTGACAGCTTTGCCGAAAGATGCTTTGCAATCTTTTCGGTCTGATTGAAACCTCGCTCCCGTAGCCTGTATTCATGGACGGGGACCGGGACTATCAGATCTGCATCTGTATATGGGCAATCCTTCCCGCTATATAGCCGCTCCATCAGGCTGTCATACAGTATGTCGGCGATAATTGGAGCCAAATAGGTTTTGCCATCATATTTCAGGTTAAATACAATGCGCCTTTCATATAATCCGTAACCCATGGCAGCAGAAGCCTTGTCCAGATATTCGCCACATTCCAAATCCCTGCTTCCGAAGCTCATGTGTCTTATGCAATGGTCGCAAAGGCAATAGGTTCTCGTATTGTCGATATATTTTCCACAGGTTATGCAATACAGTCCCTTAGGAAACAGCAAATCATCAATAATTTCCTTTAACTTCATCTGTAAAAAACCTCGTATCTCACTTTTAACCATTATACATCATAACGAGCCCTTTTATTACATTTTTTACCAGCAAAAAGCAAATTTTCTTGGCTGCCTCTGTTGCAGATGCAAAAAGCCGCCCGGCTTCCAAAATCGAAAGTCAGACGGCCATGAAAAGACACTTCATTATTTCACATAAGTATCAAATCTATTCATTTGTTCTTTTTTTCTTGGAGTAAACAGACGCTCCTGCCGTTCCTGAAGCACTGAGAATCATCAGTGCAAGCCACAATAGGAGATTGCTGTTGTCGCCTGTCTTTGGAGAACCATTGTCGCTTGCTGTTTGCACATTAACGATAAATTCAGTGGTGGCAGTACCGCTTGTGGATACAATGCCGATTGTATGATTACCTGCTGAAAGCGATGCTGCATAGTCTGATTTTAGGGTAATATTTGTACTTCCTTCTTTTGCAGTATAGTATTTTGCATAGATGGTTTTACCGTCAAGCTCAACCTTGATAAAATCGCTGAAATCAGCATTTGAACGGAAAGTAAGTTCT